>CAZKYS010000014.1:0-30480 GCA_964557085.1 uncultured Caulobacteraceae bacterium | reverse complement strand
ATGGCACAAAATATTGCTTATCTGACCAAGACGTATGCGTTTTGCGCTCCCTGCAAGGCCACGAATTTCATGTGCGCGCGACCATATAAAATCACGTGCACCAATATCACGAACACGTGCCGCGCGGGCGATTTCTTCTAATAAACGTGCTACTTCACGCTGTATTGGTGGGCGCAATAAATCAACATTATCCTGCGCACGTGCAACGGCCTCAGGGGTTATTAAGCGGGCCGCAGAGCCGCCAACTTTTTTTTGTAACATGAATGAAGGTGGGATAATTTCCGTCATTTATCCTGCCTCCCCGGTGCGTTCTGCATCTTCTTTGGCAACCCTTGCTTTATGTTTCGCTTCTTCAGCTTCAGGGTCATCAGTTGAACGGCGCCATGGGCCTGCAAAATCCTTAGGTGTAGTTCTTCTTCTACATGGGCCAACATAATTTGCAGTTTTAATGAATGGACGCGGTCTATCAACAACTGCGATAATTCTATCAAGTAAGGTTCGCGCTGAAATTGGTTTTGCCAATAATTCATTAATACCCGCATCACGTGCCGCGGTTACTTTTGATCTTTCGGTATGACCTGTCATCATGATAATTGGAACGAATGGGAATGGGCTATCAGGCGCAGTTCTTACCATGCGCGCAAAATCAAGCCCATCGATTGGGTCCATATTCAAATCTGCAATAACAATATCGGGAACACCCGCACGCATTGCTTCTAAGGCATCCGCACCATCGCCGGCTTCTTTTACGGTTCCAACGCCAATACCACGTAATATGGCAACAACAATAGAACGCATTTGCGCATTATCGTCAACAACCAATACATGTAAGCTGGAAAGACCGGCCATTTCATTCCCTCAAAGCATACGGATTTTTTTCGCAGCTTATATTACAAAATCTATCCCATCAACCTCTTAACTAATAGAGTTAAATAATAGTTTAAATAATCTGTTTCCAATGCGTAATTTGGTTGCGACAAAATCACTTTGCATATTCAATATTCGATGGTGTTTGTGCAAGTTCAACATTCACCGCGCCCTTATATTTCGCAAGGTTTGGGTTGAAAATTACACCTTTATTATTCTCAGTAATTGGCATTTTACGCCCATCACCAAAAACTGCAAATGCGGCATTTACACCTACAAATTTTATCGAATTTAATTTGGGAACCATAATGGCTAATGGCCCCGCCACAGATAATGATGAATGAAAGTCGCTAATTGCATCGCTAATAATTGCAACACTTATTCGATTTGAAATTGGAATTAATGGAATTGCATCAATACTAAAGCCACCTTTTTTAACACCAATTATTTCGACTTGACCATTTTTTAAGGCGTCATAGCTTGGGTAGGTAAGGATTTTGCCATTTCTATCATATTCAATTTTTGTTTTTTGGCCTTTATAAACAAGGTTAAGACCTTCAAGTTTACCCTCTTTAATTACAAGGCCATATTGGATTTTAATATGGTCACGCTTTTGTGGTGGTAGCTCAAGGAACTTATCATAAAAACCATACAATTTATTTGCAGGAATAAGTTTGGCATTTTGCGCGTAAACATTTGGCGCAATAATTGTTGATAATAATAATATACTTGGCAAAAATAGCTTCATTAAGCCCTCCTATTGGTCAGAAGTGTTTTTTACAATCCTTACCAAAGGTGCAAGTTAAATTATTTCAATTATTTCTTTTTCTTATTCGGCACTACCCAATCAGGGGAGTTTGCGCTTTTCTTATTTGTAGTTTTAGTGCCATTTGCTTTTGTATCAGTTTTTTTAGCATCAGGTTTTGTAGATTTGCTTTTGCTATTTGAAGTTTTTGATTTCTGTGCCTCAGTAGTTTTTGTATTTTTACCTTGAGTAGTTGGCTTTTCATTTTTATCTGTGGCTTTTGCTTTTGTATTTTTATCTGTAGTTTTGCCTTTTGTCGTAGTTTTAGGCGCAGGTTTTGTGCCCTTTTGTGACGCTTTTGTTTTATCATCTTTTGAAGAAGCTAAGGCTTTTTTATCTTTAGAATTTGGTTTGCTTTCATTTTTTGAAGATGTAATTGTTTTTTCTTTAGTTGAGCTGCCTTTGCTTTGAACTGATTTTGTGGATGATTTTTCTTTTTCAGCAGTTAAAGGTTCAGTTTTTTTAGTGTTTAGTTTTTTGCTTTTTGAATTAGTAGATTTTGCAATCGTAACGCTTTTTGCATCAACATTCGCGGTCTCAACTTTATCCAAGGCTATTTCATTATTATCTATTGTTTCTATTGACTTGTTAGCTTCAGTTTTCTCCTTTGTATTTCCATTCCAATCAGGAACTGAAAATTCAGGCAATTCAATTTCTGATTTTGGTTCATTTTTAGCCTCAATGGCTTCTTGTGTTGGTTTAATTTCTGTTTTTGTATCAATTGTTGGTTTTAAATCGACTTTAACCGGAACTGGAACTGGAATAGTATTTTGCGCGATTTTAGTTTCGGTTTTAACTTCTTTGTTTTCAACTGGCTTAATTTGATTATTCGCATCATTTATTTTTGTTGTTGTGTCTGATGCGGCAATTTTTACAGAATCATTAGTTGGTTGAACAATTTTATTAGTATCAGAAGTGGGAAGGGCGCTTGCGGTTTTGGTATTTTTCGCGGCGGTTTTACTTTTAACAGCGTTAAAGACAACTTTAACTGGGTTAAATTTACCTTTAGTAGCTTTTTCGCCAGCACTAGCAACCATAATAGGTGGATTTAAAGGTTTGGCAAAAAGCAAAGTCATACGGTCACTTTCACCAATTGCTGTATATTTAGTTCTATCAAAATCAGGATTATCAGGCTTTCCAAGCGGTGCAGTGCGACCAACAGGCGGAAGCGTCCAAACGCCAAATGGATAATCTTTTGTGTCTTTTGAATTAGAATTTATTTGCGATTTACCAACTAAAACAAAGCCCGCATCTTTTGCCATATCGATTACATAATCTTCACGAACATAACCATCCGCGGCAAGGGGATCTTGTGGACTATCTTCATCTGCGCGGTGCTCTTCAATGCCAAGAAGGCCACCTGGTTTAAGTGCTTTGTAAAAATCATCAAAAGCTTTGTCGGCCCATCCTTGGCTCATCCAATTATGAATATTGCGGAATGTCACAATTGCATCAACAGAATTAGGTTCTACAAGGTCTTTAGAACGTGGGCCGAAAGGAACAATCTTTACATCGCCATAGGTTTCAGGTGAATTTGCAAACTTTTTTGCAAAATCATCAACCATGGATTTAACCAATGGTGAATTAGTTGTCGAAGTATCGAAATGCGCGGCAATTAATTGACCATTATTATTTTTTAAATATGGCGCAAGAATAGAAGAATACCAGCCTTGCCCTGGCCAAATTTCAACCACTTTATCGCCTGGTTTAATCCCGAAAAATTCAAGTGTTTCAAGTGGATGGCGATATTTATCGCGCGCTTTATCAATGCGATAAGGTGTATTTAAAGAAGATAATAATTTCGCTTTATCTTCTTCGCTTAATTGTGGAAGTGCGATTTGGTCTTTTGCAATTTTTTCAACGCTTGCAACAACAGGCTCATCATCAACTTCTTGGGCATAGGCGGGCATTGTAAATGCGCCAATTAAAATTGCCGCGCTAATAGAGGTGAAAAACCTTTTATTCGCTTTAGAATATGTTTTTTTCACCTTTGCCACTCCTGAATACAAAGAAAATATTTTCACACAATTAAGTGGCAAAACTTAGGTGGCAAAATTAAAAAACTTTAACTTAGCGCAACCAAATCACCAATTTGAATTAACGTATCTTTTTTGGGGAAATGGTTCAAGTTTTAAGTGCAACAATTCAAATTAAACCGCACCCTTGAAATTATTTTTGTGCTTCCTATCTTTAAAAATGTGCCCGTTTCCAATGAAAGAGCACACGCATTTTTGGGCAAATGGCAAAAATGCAAAAACCAAGCGGCAGGTTTTGCCGTGAACATTCGATTGCTTAAAATCAAGGAGAATCTTATGAGAAATTTAGACCTTTCACCACTTTACAGATCAATTGTTGGTTTTGACCGCGTTGCAAACTTAATAGAAGCAGCGGCACGTCAGGAGCATGCACCAAATTGGCCGCCATATAATGTTATCCAAACTACCGAAGATGATTATCGTATTGAAATTGCGGTTGCAGGTTTTGGCGAAGCGGATCTTGACTTGGAAATTAAAGATGGTCTTTTAAGTGTGCGTGGCGATAAAAAACCAAGCACAGATGAACAAAAATTCCTTCATCGCGGTATAGCAGAGCGTGCGTTTGAACGTAATTTCCAACTTGCAGACCATGTTAAAGTTTTATCGGCAGAGCTTGCAAATGGTCTTTTAATTATTGAATTAAAACGCGAAATTCCTGAAAGTGCCAAACCAAGAAAAATTAAAATTGGGGCAAATGGCGAAAGCCATCTTGAATTAGTAAGCGAAGAAAAAGCCGCTTAATATATACATTTAAATGAAAAAGGGCACCAAATGGTGCCCTTTATTTTTGTTTTTAATAATCTATGCAGCGCGAACGCGTGCCAAAAACTCATTGGTTTCTTGTTCAAGTTTTGCCGCCTGCATTGAAAGTTCATGGCTTGCAGAAAGAACTTGTGATGCCGCAACACCAGTTTCAGATGCATTCTCAGTTACTTTGATAACATCTTCTGTTACTGATTTAGACGCAACCGCAACCTCTTCAACATTTCGTGCAATTTCATCGGTTACAGCAGCTTGCGCTTCTACTGCATGACCAATTTCACTGGAAATACCATTTATTCTTCCAATTACTTCTGCAATGCGGTTCATTGCATTTCTTGCGCCATCAACAACTGTTTGAATAGATCCAATGTGATTACTAATATCATCAGTTGCATTTGCGGTTTGATTGGCAAGATTTTTAACCTCTTGGGCAACGATTGCAAAACCTGCACCAGCTTCACCTGCACGTGCAGCTTCAATGGTTGCGTTTAATGCAAGAAGGTTGGTTTGTTCTGCGATGCCGCGAATTAAATTTACAACTTCGGAAATACTTTGCGCGGCTCCAACTAATTCGGTAACGGCATTTTGTGCCTCGGTTGAAATTCCAACTGCTTCATTGGCAATGCTCGCACTTTCAGATGATGATGCCTGAATTTGGGAAATCGCACTTGATAATTCCGTTGCTGAACCTGATGCAGTATTTGCATTAACCGTTGATTCTTCTGCCGCAGCAGCAACCGAAGATGCCATTTCATTCGTGCGTTGTGCCGCAGCCGTCATAGCTTGTGCAGTAGAATTTAGTTCTGCAGATGCTGCGGAAACTGCACGCAACATATCGCCTGCAACACGTTCAAAGCTTGCCGTCGCTTCTGAAATTGTTTCACCGCGTTTGACTTGGCGTAATTGTTCTTCTTTTGATAAAGCTTCAAGCCTAGTTCGTTCGATTGCATTGTCACGGAACACCTCAACAGCTTTTGCCATAGACCCAAGTTCATCGCCACGAGTAGTGCCAGGGATTGGTCTGTCTGTATTCCCATCAGAAAGGATACGCATTGAATCGGTTAATTCACTAACAGGATTTGTAATTGTTTTTGAGAACCAGAACCCGATAAAAGCCGAAATTGCGCCAATTATTGCTGCAACAATCGTCATAGTAATTGCAAGATGGTTTAATGGTGCTTGAACTTCTGCTTTTGTGATGTCGGAAATTATTGCATATTTTGTTCCCATAACTTCAAGCGGCGTATGCGCTAATATATCAACTTTTCCTTCAACGCTTTTTGAAATATCGGTTCCAGATTCACCTTTAAAAGATTCTTCAACCTCAGGTGTGTTTAATGATTTTTTTAAAATCGTAGATTCTTTTGTGTGAGGTGAATTATTACGAAGTAATTTATCTTCGCCAACAATTATATTTTCACCTGTTTCACCATTTGTAGGAACAACAGCCATCGCTTTATCAAGCTTATCAATTGAAAGCTGAACGGCAATTACGCCTTTAATGTTACCATTTGCATCTTTTATGGGTGCGGCAATAAAGCCAGCAGGAACACCGTTTGACGGTGAATATGGAAGAAAATCTTCTAATAATGGTTTGCCATCTTTATTTTGAAGTGTCTTGCGAACTAATTCACCAAGGCCAGTATCTTTCCATTTGCCATTCACTAATTGGGTTGCAAAATCACGTTCTTTATAGACTGTATATACGTTTCTTCCTTGTGCATCAAAAAGGAAAATATCATAAAAATCGTTGGTTTTTGCGATTGTTCTTAACCATGGGTGTAGGGTTGAATGAACTGAATCATAATTAGACCCAGAAATGCCCGCGTCAAATTTTTCTTTTTGACCAATTGGGTTTGGATTGGCGTCAATATATTCATTTTGCAAAATATTTTCCGCATTTGCGCCCAATTCATTGTATGCTGCACTAAATCTATCAAGTGCGGTGGAAATATGGTTGCTGGTTGCAAGTTCGCTAACTTGATTTCCTGTTGCTTCAAAATATTGTTTAACAAGATCAGCTTTTGACTTTGCGGTTTGTAAAAGATGTTCTTTACTTTGGTTATTTGCAGAATTTGAAGCCGCAATATAGGCTGATGTGCCCGTTAAAATTGCCGCAAAAACTGCAAGCGAAGCAATCGTAACAGGTAATTTTTTTGAAATCATGATATTTGCAAGGTTGATTTGCATTTCGCGCCCCCAAGGTAACATTTTTGTGCAGCAATGTTATTGTGGGGTAACAGTTAATTATTTCTTATTGGTAATAGCAAAAAAGTATATCATTTATGGCTATTTCTGTTGGGTAAGTATTTTTTCAAAAACCTTCTTAGAGGCCGCTTCATCAAGTATTGGTGCATGTCCAACATTTGGAATAATTTCATTATACAAATTAGGTTTAATAGATTTCATTTTTTCAATGATATTTTGGGTTAAAATATCCGAAATACCGCCGCTTATAAGGCCGATTGGAATATCTTTAATCATTTCAAATTGTGCCCAAAGATTTGGCGCAGGTTCACCCTCTTTTGCAGGTTGAAGATTTTGTTTGATATTGGCATCATAGGCAAGGATGATTTTGCCATCTTCTTCTTTGCAAATTCGTTTTGCAAAGTCCGACCAAAATTGTTCATTGTCTTTTTGCAATGGATATTCAGATTGGGCGATTGATTTAATGCCTTTTATAGCATCACCCCAATTTTCAACAGGTGAACTATTGCCAACATAATTTCTTATTCTTGTAATTCCATCCTCATTAACTTCTGGACCAACGTCATTAAGAATAATTCCAGCAACTTTATCAGGCATAAAGGCCGCTAAAATCATTGAGATAATGCCGCCCATAGAAGTGCCAACAAAAACAGCCTTCTCAATCTCCAAAACATTCATAATATTGGCAACATCACCAACATAAGTTCCGGGGTGATAATTTGCAGGCACAGGATCATAATCAGAAAGGCCGCGACCACGAACATCAATCGCATAGACTTTGCGCCCAAAACCTAAAAGAAAGTCGAAAATTGGTTCAAAATCTTTATGGTTACGTGTAAGGCCGTGGATACAGAAAATTGGGTCACCTTTAATTTCGCCATCAGGGATTAATTCAAGAACATAGGTTTTAATTCCATCTTGCCCAGCGATATAATGTTCTTTTTTCAATTCACGTCCCCAGATTTATATTTTAATAAAATGGCGACCACAAAACATCATTTATATTTCGTGCCCCAGTGATTAACATTAGCAATCTATCAAAACCTAATGCAACACCTGATGTCGGTGGCATGTGCGAAATTGCATTTAATAAATCATAATCAATAGGATAGGATTTGCCATAAATTTTTGTTTGCTCTTGCATGGCACTTTGAAATCTTTGTCTTTGTTCTTCTGCATCGATTAATTCGCCAAAGCCATTGGCAATTTCAACGCCGCAAATATAAAGTTCAAACCTTTCAACCACCCGATTATCATGCGCACATTTTTGCGCCAATGCGCCTTCTGGAATTGGATATTCGCAGAGGATTGTTGGTGAATTTATTCCAAGATTGGGTTCAATTTTCGCCACTAAAACCTTGGTAAAAATATCCGACCAATTATCATTTTCATCAATATTAATGCCAGATTTTATTGCAAGATTTGCAAATTCATCACGCGCCAATTCCCCATTATGTGAAATCGTTGAAAGCATATCAATATTAGCATATTCAAAAAATGCTTCTTGCAAGGTAAGTCTTTGAGGTGTGGCATCAATTGGAATTTCAATATTTTTATGGCGAAAATATTTTGCGCCAATTGAGTTTGCCGCCGCAATACATATTGCCAATGTGTCATCAATTGTAACATTCCAATCTTGATTTGTGCGATACCATTCAAGCATTGTGAATTCTGGTGTATGGGTTGGCGATAAATCGCGATTACGAAACACACGCGCAAATTCAAAAATTCGTTCCATGCCACCCGCAATAAGTTTTTTGCACGCAAATTCGGGCGATGTTGCCAAAAACATTTGCTTGGTTTCAAGTTCGGGCGATGTCCATTGGGTTTCAAGGCCAAGTAAATGGACTTCATTACCGGGGGAAATTTGTAATTGGGCGGTTTCAACCTCAATAAAATCTTGGCTTTCAAACCATTTACGGATTGCATTTTTGGCAAGATTACGCGCGTTTAAAAACGGCATCCTATCTTTTAATTTTTCTTTTTCCCACCAAGGCATTTATAAAACCTATCAAAAATAGCAAAACACATTAAAAACATTGAATCTTTTGCCCATTTAGCTTATTGAGCGCAAATTCACAAATTTGAGAGTTAAAATGGTAAAAGTAATCGCTTCTTCAATCCGTAAAGGCAATGTTATCGAACATACAGATGGCAAACTTTATGTTGTCCTAACCCAACAAAATATCCACCCAGGTAAAGGCACGCCTGTTACACAGGTTGATATGCGCCGCATCGTTGATGGCATCAAAGTGACTGAGCGTTACAAAACCACTGACCAAGTTGAAAAAGCATTCGTAGAAGAGATTAAGCACAATTATCTTTATGACGATGGCGAAGGCTTTGTCTTCATGAACCCTGATAATTACGAGCAAATCACCGTAAGCAAAGACACAATGGGCGATGATGCGCGCTATCTTCAAGAAAATATGGAAGTTTGGTTGACCATTTTCAACGAAGTTGCACTTTCAGTTACTTTACCTGCGCGCGTAACTTTGGAAATCGTTGACACAGAGCCAACAGTTAAAGGCCAAACTGCATCATCTTCTTATAAGCCTGCAATGCTTGAAAATGGTGTTCGCACAATGGTTCCGCCATATATTACAACTGGCACAAGAATTGTTGTTTTGACCGAAGATGGTTCTTATTACGAACGGGCAAAGGATAATTAAACCCTATATACTTATAAAAAAGCCCCGATTATCGGGGCTTTTTTTATGGGTGGGGAATGTAGATTTCGCCGATTTCTTTGAATTTTTCGCTCATTTGTTGCATTCCAATTTCGGGGCTTAATTGTGAGGCAACATATTGGTTTGAGTTTTGTTTTGACGCAAAATCACGAACTTCTTGGCTAATTTTCATTGAGCAGAATTTAGGCCCGCACATAGAACAAAAATGTGCGGTTTTTGCGCCTTCTGCGGGTAGGGTTTGGTCGTGATATTGTTGGGCGGTATCGGGATCAAGCGAAAGATTGAATTGGTCGCGCCACCTAAATTCAAACCTTGCACGCGATAATGCATCATCGCGTAACCTTGCCGCAGGGTGGCCCTTTGCAAGGTCGGCGGCATGGGCGGCAATTTTATAGGTTACAACCCCCACTTTAACATCATCCCTATCAGGAAGCCCCAAGTGCTCTTTTGGGGTTACATAGCAAAGCATTGCAGTTCCATACCAACCAATCATTGCCGCGCCAATTCCTGATGTAATATGATCATACCCTGGGGCAATATCAGTAACCAATGGCCCCAAAGTATAGAATGGCGCTTCGCCGCATGCTTCTAATTGCTTGTCCATATTTTGTTTGATTTTGTGCATAGGAACGTGGCCGGGGCCTTCTATCATCACTTGCACATCATGTTGCCATGCGATTTTTGTTAATTCGCCCAATGTGTATAATTCGGCAAATTGGGCTTCATCATTGGCGTCGGCAATTGAACCGGGGCGTAACCCATCACCCAAGCTAAAGGCAATGTCATAGGTTTTCATTATATGACAAATTTCTTCAAAATTTTCATAAAGGAAACTTTCCTTATGGTGTGACAAACACCATTTTGCCATTATCGACCCACCGCGTGATACAATTCCTGTCACACGCTCTGCGGCAAGTGGAACATAGGCAAGGCGAACCCCTGCGTGAATTGTGAAATAATCAACGCCTTGTTCGGCCTGTTCGATTAAAGTGTCACGAAAGATTTCCCAATTTAATTCCTCGGCAATGCCGCCAACTTTTTCAAGTGCTTGATAAATTGGCACTGTTCCGATTGGAACGGGTGAATTTCGTATAATCCATTCGCGTGTATCATGAATATTATCACCCGTTGATAAATCCATAATTGTATCCGCACCCCATCGTATTGCCCAAACCATTTTATCAACCTCGGTTGCAGCATCAGAGAAAATTGCCGAATTACCAATATTGGCATTAATTTTCACAAGGAAATTGCGCCCAATTATCATTGGTTCGGTTTCAGGATGATTGATATTTGCAGGTATTATTGCCCGCCCCCTTGCAACTTCATCGCGCACAAATTCAGGTGTTATATAATCAGGGATAGATGCACCAAAATCCATACCATCACGATTTTGCTTTTTTATTTGTTCAATCCCAACATTTTCGCGTTCGGCAATATATTGCATTTCGGGCGTGATAATTCCATTTCTGGCATAATGCATTTGTGAAACATTTTTCCCACTTTTGGCACGTAAAGGATTTGAAATGGGGTTTGGGAAAGGCGTTATATTGCGCGCTTTGCCATTATCTTGGGGCTGAATTTCGCGCCCTTTATAGGTTTCAACATCATTGCGATTTAAAATCCAATCTTTGCGTAATGGCGCAAGACCTTTATTAATATCAATATCAATTTGCGGATCAGTATAAGGGCCAGAAGTATCATAAACCCGCACAGGCGCTTCGTTTGCCGATGGGTTTAACGCAATTTCACGCATTGCAACACGATGCGCGCCAACATAGATTTTATTGCTTCCGCAAATTGGGCCGATTGTGATTGAAGATTTATTTTCCACTTCGCTTTTCCTTTATGAAAATTGCGAAGTGCATGACGGATTTCGATTGAAATCATTCCCATTCCCTTCGCAAGCATTAACTTACAGGTTCAACGGGTCGTGTGACGCAACTCACACCTCTCAGCCAATAAGCAGGCTCCCCGAGGGTTTCTTTTATTTATCCCAAAAGGGAATTTTTAAACTTTACTAAAAATCAGGCTGCAATTAGTGCCGCCAAATCCGAATGAATTTGAAAGCGCAGTTTTAAATTCGCCGACTTTGCGTTCAAGTAAAATTGGTAAATCTTTGAAGGCTTCATCAAGATTTTGAATATGCGCACTTTGTGCCATAAAATCATTTGCCATCATAATAAGGCAATAAATGGCCTCTTGCACACCTGCTGCACCCAATGAATGCCCAGTAAGTGATTTGGTTGATGAGAAGAATGGGATATTATCGCCGAAAACTTCACGCAAAGCGCCAACTTCTTGCTTGTCACCAACTGGCGTTGAGGTGCCATGTGGGTTGATATAATCAATTTTTGGATTGCCCGCCATTTCAATGGCTTGGCGCATACAACGTGCCGCGCCTTCACCTGATGGGGCAACCATGTCATAGCCATCAGAAGTTGCGCCATAGCCAATTAATTCACCATAGATTTTCGCACCGCGCGCTTTTGCACGTTCATATTCTTCAAGAACCACCATGCCCGCGCCGCCCGCTATAACAAAACCATCACGGTCTTGGTCATAAGCGCGCGAAGCAACAGATGGGTTTTCATTATAATTAGATGACATTGCGCCCATTGCATCAAAAAGATTTGACAATGTCCAATCCAATTCTTCGGCACCGCCCGCAAACATTACATCTTGTTTGCCATATTTGATGCTTTCATAAGCATTGCCAATACAATGCGCAGAAGTTGCACAAGCCGATGAAATTGAATAATTCACACCCTTGATTTTAAACCAAGTTGCAAGCGCCGCAGAAACACCAGAACACATAGCTTTTGGAACCGCAAAAGGCCCAATTCTTTTTGGCGATACATTGGCTTTTGTTAATTCAGCCGCACCAACAATTGAACGTGTTGAAGGACCGCCAGAGCCAACAATTATACCAGTGCGCTCATTTGAAACGTCTTCATCAGAAAGCCCTGAATCTTTAATTGCCTGTTCCATTGCAATATGACCCCAGCCCATACCTTCTGAAAGGAAACGCGCAGCACGGCGGTCAACCAATGTAAGCCAATCTAAAATTGGTTTTGCATGAACCTGACATTTAAAGCCAAGCTCTTTATATTCAGGGGCAGAAATAATTCCCGAAGTTGCATTATAAAGGCTATTTTTAACTTCATCAATTGAATTACCGATTGAAGAAATAATACCCATCCCAGTTACTACAACTCTACGCATTTTCACTCCTTACCTTAGCCCATTGATGACATAGATTGCGGGTCAAACAAACCTACACGAAGGTCTTTCGCCGTGTAAATTAGCTTATCGTCAGCATATAATTCGCCGTCTGCGACGCCCAATATAAGTTTTGAGCGGAAAACGCGTTTCATATCTATTTCATAACGAACTTTTTTAACATCTGGCGTTACTTGGCCTGTGAATTTGATCTCGCCCGCGCCCAAAGCGCGCCCTTTACCTGGGCTTCCCGACCATCCAAGGAAGAAACCAACTAATTGCCACATTGCATCAAGACCAAGGCAGCCTGGCATTACTGGATCGCCTTGGAAATGGCATGCAAAAAACCATAAATCAGGATTAATATCTAATTCTGCAATTATTTTGCCTTTACCATTTGTGCCGCCATTATCATTAATTTCGACAATCCTATCCATCATAAGCATATTTGGTAGTGGTAATTGTGCGTTACCTTCACCAAAAAGTTTCCCTTCGCCACAGGCGATTAATTCTTCATATGTGTATGATGATTGCCTTGTCATTAGTTTTCCAAATCTTTTGACTATTTGTTACAAATTATTTCAAAAGCGGCACTAGCACTAAAATGGGTGGTGTGCAAAGTGATAAAACGCATTTTTTATGATAAACTTTTGGCCAATTAATTATGAAGCCCAAGCATCAATGGCAATTATCCAGCCTGTATAATTACCAATTTTAATTTTGCGCCACCCTTCTTGGGAGTCAAGAATTTCGCAAATCGAACCCGATGCAATCTTGGCTATAACTTTGTTATTTTGGGTGTTTTTATTATAAAGCATAACGTGGGTTGCGCCCTTTTGTGATGGGCGAATTATTAAAGTTCGTTTTGAATCAAGATTGCGCTTGTGAACCCAAACTTGAGTTCCGTCTGGATCTTCAATTTTTCGCCAATCAATTGTTTCGGCAATAACTTTAACTGGCAAACCTGCCTGTTTATAAACAAATCTTATTGGATAATCTTCATCTGGCCCTGCGCGTCCATTAACAACATTAAAGCGCATAGAAACAAAACGCGGAACCGGAAGTTTTGATGGCGTATCATATCTTACTGCCTGCGCAATTGATAATTGAGGCACAAGAAAAAAAAATAAAGATAGTGAAATGAAAAATTGTCGCATGGATTTGCCGCAAACTATGGTTCTATAGATTGATATGCTTTTGTAATGTGAATTTAGTGTTAATTAAAATAATTTTATGGCGTCTGCGACCAAGGGCTAATGATTTTTATTTAAAGAAATTGTTGGAGATTGCCAACAAGATTGCTATGGATAAAAAATACTGGGATTTATTAATAATATGAGCAATACAAAACCAAAAGTTATTGTCACGCGCCGTTTACCTGACGCGGTTGAAACAAGAATGAAGGAATTATTCGACACGGAATTATCCAAAGATGATGTTCCAATGTCTTATGATGAACTTGTTGATGCGGCTTCTCGTTGCGATGTTTTGGTTTCAACCGTTACCGATAGAATTGATTCAAAAGTTTTATCGCGCGCAGGTGATCGATTGAAACTTATTGCTCAATTTGGGGCAGGGGTTGATAATATTGATGTTGAAACCGCGGTTCGCCGTGGAATTTGCGTAACCAATACCCCAGGTGTCCTTACCGAAGATACCGCAGATGTAACAATGGCTCTAATCTTGGCGGTTCCACGTCGCCTTATTGATGGCGCGCGTAAAATCGAAGAAGATGAATTTAAAGGTTGGTCACCAACATGGATGCTTGGGCATAGTGTTGGCAATAAACGCCTTGGCATTGTTGGTATGGGCCGTATCGGGCAGGCTGTTGCAAAACGCGCCAAAGCCTTTGGAATGCAAATTCATTATCATAATCGCAAAAAAGTTCACCCATCTATTGAGCAGGAATTAGAGGCAACCTATTGGGAAAGCCTTGATCAAATGCTTTCACGCATGGATTTTGTATCGGTTAATTGCCCACATACACCTGCGACATATCATTTATTAAGTGCACGCCGTTTGGCGCTCCTTAAGCCATCTGCTTATTTGATTAATACTGCACGTGGTGAAGTTCTTGATGAAGCTGCATTGGCAAGAATGCTCGAAAAAGGCCAATTGGCTGGGGCTGGGCTTGATGTGTTCGAACACGAACCAGAAATCAACCCAAAGCTCAAAAAACTAAGCAATGTTGTTTTGCTTCCACACATGGGTTCTGCAACATTAGAAGGCCGCACCGCAATGGGCGAAAAAGTAATCATAAACATAAAAACCTTCGCCGACGGCCACAAACCCCCAGACCGCGTAATCCCCGCAATGCTATAACCAACAAAGCCTTGGCAAAACCAAGGCTTTTTTATTGCAAAAAAACAAATAAAAATTATTTTCCGCATAAATCTAAATTGCCAAGTGAGCGAAGCGAGGGCGGCAATTTAAGCGGTAGCATGGTGCGTTTAATCGGAAAATATAAAACCAAATTAGGTTGAAAGCACCAAGCGCCAATTGGCGCGTCGGCGGTAGTCCGCCGCCCCATCGGAGCGGTGAGCGAACAGCACGAGTGATTAACGAGTGCCGCTAACATAAGCGTGAGATATATGAAATGGTGCCTGGAGCCGGAATCGAACCAGCGACACGCGGATTTTCAATCCGCTGCTCTACCGACTGAGCTATCCAGGCATCAAAGATTGGAAACCAATCTGTCGGAAGGCGTGCTGAATATAAGATTTAATTGCGCGTGTAAAGCGGCATTAGCCAAGGAATTTCACTAAATCCTGTAATTAGTCGTCAAATTTGAATTCTTTAACAGGTTTTTCGCCCTCATCATGCGGGTCCGTATTATAACTAATCTCACCGCTTTCATCGATTGCGTATTGACCGCCAAGCCAGCGATGGAGATCAACATCTGCGCAGCGCTTTGAACAAAAAGGGCGATATTGTTCATTTGTGTCTTTTTGGCAAATTGGGCAGGCCATTAATAAACCTCAAAATTTTCTATGTTTTCGATTAAAATCTCATAGCTTCCGCCAATATTTTCATGCAAATATTTTTGCCAGTCAAATTGCCAATTTTGCAAGAAAGCACTTATTTCATTGCTGATTTTAAACTTTATTATTGCGCCTTTTGAATTTTGTAAATTTTGGGCAAGTGCGTTTATTGCATTTATTGCATTGATTGAAATATCACCTAAAATATCGCCAATTTCAATGCCATTTCGGGCGCGTGTCATTTCGCAAAGGCCAAATTTTGAAATCGGTAGGATTTCGCATTTACGGCTTTGTTTTAATTCTTTTTGTAAAATTTCAACCAAGGTTTGTGATTCCAATTTGGTTGGCGCGCCGACAAAGTCAATTATTATTAGCCCGCCAATATTACGCAATTTAATTTGGCGTGCGATTTCAGTGGCGGCAATTTGGTTTAATTTGTGATTGAAATTGCTTTGATTTGTGCCACCCGCAATTCGACCTGCGGCATCAATATCAATGGCAGTAAGTGCGCGGGTTTTATCAATTTTGATATTGCCGCCATTTTTTAGATTTACGAGGTTTGAACCAAGTTCAACTAATATATCGTATATTTTTTGGGCTTCATCTTTTGTGGCAATTTGCGGCTCTGGCCAATCGCCCCATGCATTGATATCTTTTAAAATTTCGGGGCATTTGGCCTTTGGTGATGCTTCGCCAATGAAGCTGCAAAGTGCCAATTTATCGCCAAATTTGGGGCGCGTGATTTTTACAATTATTGCAGCCCCTTCGATGATATATTTGGGGCGCGGCAATGAAAATTGCAAAAGCGCCTGTTCATCACCTAAATCAACAAAGGCCGCATTAAGACGCATATCAATTGTTTTTATTCGCGCACAATATTCTTGGCCTGTTTTTGCATTCTTATTTTGCCAAGGGTGTAAAATTTTAATTTCAACAATATTTTCGCCATCAAAAAGGGCGTAAATATCTTCAGCAATGCGGTTTAAAACCACATTCTTCATCGCCCATATCCCATACCATCAAGCAGGCATTTGGTTTCATATAGTGGAAGGCCCATTACCCCCTCCCATGAACCATTAAGGTGCATGATAAATGCCCCCGCAAGCCCTTGGATGCCATAACCGCCCGCTTTGCCATGCCATTCGTTTGAGGCAATGTAATTTTCGGTTTCACTTGTGGTTAGAAGTTTGAATTTAATTTTGGTTTGCACCGCACGTTTGGCAATTTTGCCATTTTTTACCAAAACAATTGCGGTTGTAACATCGTGATTGCGCCCACTCATTAATTCCAAACATTCGCGCGCGGTTTTTTCATCTTCGGCCTTTGGCAAAATCCGGCGACCGATTGAAACCACAGTGTCAGCCGATAAAATATAATCATTGGGAAATTGCGAACTTATTGCCAAGGCTTTTTCAAGCGCAACCCGCAAAGCATATTGGCGCGACAATTCATTTTTGCGCACGCTTTCATCAATATCAGCAGGGATTATTTTATCAGGCACAATTCCAATTCGTGCCAAAAGCTCAAAGCGGCGGGGCGATGCGCTTGCAAGTATAAGCATTGCCCGCCCTTAAATTATCTAAAGCGATATGTAACACGACCTTTAGTTAGGTCGTATGGGGTCATTTCGACCAATACTTTATCACCCGCCAAAACACGGATGCGGTTTTTACGCAATTTGCCCGCAGTATGACCGATGATTTCATGGTCATTTTCTAATTTGATACGAAAAGTTGCGTTTGGCAAAAGTTCAACAACTGTGCCTTGAAATTCCAATAATTCTTCTTTTGACATAAGGTCCCAATTTAAAAGCGCTAAATTTAGCGCCGTATAATTCATTTTCCTTAATTTTGCTAGCCTTAAGCGCATCTTGCGGCAAAATAGAATTTTTTAGTGGTAAAATGCGCCACTTTTACAACAAAATTCTATTAAATGGGCTTTATGTGCGCCAAAACGTCCTATATGAAGCGCTCAATATATTCATTAATGGCATATTAGAATTTATGCATATAATGCACCATTATTAAATTAAGGAAATTTCGTTTGTCAAAATATACAGAAGAAACCGTATTATCCGTAAAACATTATACGGACAGGCTTTTTACGTTTTCGACCACGCGTTCGCGCTCATTCCGTTTTCGCTCTGGCGAATTTGTGATGATTGGTTTGATGATTAATGGCAAACCTTTGATGCGCGCCTATTCAATCGCAAGCCCTGAATGGGATGAAAAATTAGATTTTTATTCAATTAAAGTTCCAGATGGCCCATTGACCCAACATTTGGCAAATATCAAAGAAGGCGATAAAATCCTTGTTGGCCTTAAAGGCACAGGCACATTGGTTTTGGATGCATTATTACCTGGTAAACGCCTTTATATGCTGGCAACAGGAACAGGGATTGCACCATTTGCAAGCCTTATTCGCGACCCCAATACTTATGAAAGATATGAACAAGTAATCCTTACCCAAACCTGCCGCCAAGTTGCAGAGCTTCAATATGGTTATGATTTGGTCAAAGAAACTATGGAAGATCCATTGGTTGGTGAATATTTACAGGCTGGAAAACTAATTCACGATGCCGCCGCAACCCGTGAAGATTATAAACATACGCGCCGCCTAACGGAGCGTGTGGCAGATGGTTCATTCTTTAAAGATTATGGCTTGCCTGAATTCAATCACGAAACCGACAGGGGCATGATTTGTGGTTCATTGGCAATGTCATTCGATTTCAAAAAAATGTTTGAAGACAGGGGGTTCATCGAAGGCTCCGTTTCTGCACCTGGCCAATTTGTTTATGAGAAATCTTTTGTTGGATAAAACCTTCAAATCGCCGCCCTCGCTGCGCTCACTTAGCGATTTGTATTAAATCGGAAAATGATTTTCGAAAAGCGTGGTTTTCAAAAATCATTTGCATTTTCTTTTTGAATTGGGTTTGATTGATAAATTGACATCAATGGTGATAATCCATAAATCTATTTTATGAGTAATATTGAATTTCAAACCATTGATTGGTCGCAAATTGTAAAAACTGAACATATTGGCGAAACTGGAATTGCTTTTTGGCAATCGCTTCAATTTGTGGGGATTCGGGTTCGTATTGTTGAATATTCAAAGGGCTATCTTGCTGATCATTGGTGTGAAAAAGGGCATATTGTTCATTGTCTTGAAGGCGAATTCACAAGTGAGCTTTCAGACGGTAGCGAGCATGTGCTTAAACAAGGCATGACCTATATCGTTTCAGATGATTTAAGTTCACATCGCTCCAAAACCCAAAATGGCGTAAAACTTCTCATAATTGATGGTGATTTTTTAAAATTAACCAAGTAATTTTGCCAATTTTGTTTGTTTCTGCTATTGCGCCAATATGACCACACTTATTGATAATTCACCATTGCAAGTTGCAAATACCAAACCCACACTTGTTGGCCTTACTTTGGACGAGTTGAAGGCGAAAATGGGCGAAATTGGTGTGCCAGAAAAAATGCACAAAATGCGCGCCACGCAATTATTTCGCTGGATTTATCATTATGGAATCACAGATTTTGAAGCCATTACCGACATTAATAAAGAGCTTCGCCAAAAACTTGCGCAAAACTTCACCCTTGACCGTGCCGAGGTTTTGGAACGTTTGATTTCAAAAGACGGCACAAGAAAATGGCTTATAAGAACTGCGCCCGGTATTGAGATAGAGATTGTTTATATCCCCGATGTTGCACGCTCTGGCGCATTATGCGTTTCATCCCAAGTTGGCTGCACATTAAATTGTAGCTTTTGCCACACTGGCACACAGGTTTTGGTGCGCAATTTAACCGCCCAAGAAATCATAATGCAATTAATGATTGCCCGCGATGATTTGGGCGAATGGCCCACCCCATTTGAAGACAGGCAAATCACCAATATAGTCTTCATGGGTATGGGTGAGCCGCTTTATAATTTCGATAATGTGGCAAGTGCGATTGATGTTATTTCACATGGCGAAGGCATTGCAATCGGGCGCCGTCGGATTACGGTTTCAACCTCTGGCATTGTTCCTGAAATGGACAAATTGGGGCAATTGGGGGTTATGCTTGCGGTATCTTTGCACGCTTGTAATGATGAATTGCGCGATGTTTTGGTGCCGATTAATAAAAAATATAATCTTGAGGAATTATTCAAGGCCATTCGCGCCTATCCCGATTTATCAAATTCAAAACGTGTTACATTTGAATATGTAATGCTTGAGGGGGTTAATGATAGCCCAAAAGATGCCCAAGATTTATTGCGCCTTTTAAAAGGAATACCCGCGAAAGTGAATTTAATTCCATTCAATCCATGGCCGGGTTCGATTTATAAATGCTCCGATAGGGCGCACACAAAGGCGTTTTCTGAATTTATTTTTAACGCTGGAATTTCCGCCCCAATCCGCCGCACACGCGGACAAGACATTTTGGCGGCGTGCGGGCAATTGCGCTCTGAATCAAAGAAAAAGCGTGCAAGTGAGCTTAAAAACGAAGCCTAATCACTGAACCCGTTCTGGATACGAACAATCAGAATGATAGATTTTGCAATCATTGCTATTTTCTTTGCAAACACGCATTGCTTCTTTTTCGCTTTGTAATTTATCGGGGCCACGCCACGCTGAAACATAATTGCCACCCCAAGCCAAAGCGGCACATTGATCATGATAAGTTATAGTTATTTTACAATCTTTAGTTTGCGAATTATTGTTACATTCTTTTAGTGCTGCATTATTCGCTTCGGCTTCGCTTTGCCAATTTCCCGCTGTTCCAAATGCGCCATTTGTTACGGCGATTGCACCCCAACGGCTTTCCCAAATTGGTTCAGCATTTTGTTGACTATTACCTTGAAGCGGAACGCAACCTGCAAAACTTCCTGCATCTTGCCCGCCACCTGCTGATACATATCCAGGCGGGCAGGCATATTGGGCATTCGCATTATGCGGCGCAAAACACATAAAAACCATTGCGCCAAGTGTGAATAAAATTTGCAAACTATATTTCATAATTTTTGACCTTTTTGTTAAATTATAACTAGTGGATACATATTTATCAAATTAAAAAATCAATAAAAAACCGCCCATTGGGGGTGTTGGGCGGCAAGTTTGCGAATTTGAGTTTCGGGGGAAGGTTTCGCGTGAAATCTAAATTATTTTGGGGGAGGTGTTTTCAATTTCCAAAACCATCATTCGGTTTCAGAATCAATTTCGGTTAGGCCATCATCTTCTTGTTCTGTTTCATCTTGGTCATCTTCATGATCACCAAAATCATCATTATCAGAAAGAACAAAGCCAGTTGCATTTTCAATTTCATCGTTTTCGATAGTTTCAACTTCGGTCATTTTACTCTCCATTCGGCTTATGCCGCCTAATAAAATGGAATTTTTTAGTGACGCTATAATGAAGTAAATATGAAATTATTACGCGCTTTTTAGCAATTTTTTATGAAGTGCGGTTTTATGGGTTTCATCTTGAATATTATCAAAATTAAAGCCCTCTTTATCAGAGCGGCGATAAATTTCATCGCGCATCATTCTATTAGCTTTTAGGAAGTTTATAATATCATCTGCATCAATTAAATCAGTCATTTTGGTCACCATTTTCATGTTCAATAATGGTGCAAAGTTTCAAATGTGTGACAAAAGCAACAATCGCTACTTTTTGTTGTAATTAAACCTACCGATTAGTTTAAATTTTATTCAAAATGTTTATAGAGGTTTTGGTTTTCAGATTTGATAAAAGAATACAAAATGGCAAGCGGTACAAAAGAAATAATAATAAATGCAGCCTTCAAAATTATTGATGAAGAAGGCTTTTGGAACGTTTCATTCGAACGCATTTGCGATAAATATAAACTTGAACCCAAAAGCATTGAAAAATATTTTTCTGATAAAAATGAAATTATCTATCATGTTTCAAAACTTGAACTTGGGCGAATTATGTCATCGCTTGAAACCAAAGAGGGTGAGGCTTCTTTTCAAGATTTAGTTTCAACAATGAATAGTTTCATAAATTGGGGCAGAAACTTTCCAAATCGCTTTGGAATGATTTTTCGGCCTTATGTTGAATGGAGTGATGAATATCTTGAATATAGCGTTAATATGCGCAAGGAATTCATTGCCAAAGCATGCGAATATATAAAAAGACCTGTTAAGGGCTTAAAACCCGAAATAATTGCTTATATGCTTTGGTCTTTGTGTACTGGCGCTATTTTGCTTGAGATTATGGCGCATTTCCAAGAAGATGGAAAAAATATCACAACAACAGAAGAATTAATTTTCGCGCAAATTTCGCTTTTGTATAATTAGCCTAAATCTAAAAGGCCATCGGGAACATCGGCAATAATTTTGCCGCCCTTAATATCAACAATTGGAACATTTGCCAAAGTGAATGGCAAAAGCCATGATTTTTTTAATTCAGGATGCCCCGATATTTCCAAAATATCTTGATGCCCTGTCATAATATTTGAAATTTTACCCAAAAATTCGCCCGTAATACTTTCAACATTAAGGCCGATTAAATCCACATGATAAAATTCATCTTCATCAATTGCAGGTAATTTTTCACGCGGCACAAAAAGTTTGGTTGAACGTTTTTGCATCGCTTCTTCGCGCGATAATGGCTTTTTGGGATAAAAAGCAAAGCCATCTTTGATTTCACGCCAAGATTTTATTTCAAATAAAATCGCACCCTTTTCATCCAAAAAGGGTGCGTATTTAAATATGTCTGCGGGGTCTGCGGTAAAAGATTTTACGCGCAATTCACCCTTTACGCCAAATGCGCCCACGATGGCACCAACCAATATGAGCGCATCATTTGACATATATTATTCAGCAGGTGTTTCGTCTGCAGCAGGTGTGCTAGCCGCTTCTTCAGCGGCAGCTTTTGCATCTTCGATTTTTTGCAAACGTTCAGCTTCACGCTCTTGAGCTTTTTGGCCTGGTTTTGCTTTATTAGGGTTGTTGCCTTGTGTCCAAGTGCCAACGCCATTTTGTGCCAAGAAACGTGCAACGCGATCAGTAGGTTGCGCGCCTTTTTTAATCCACTCAGCAGCTTTTTCAAAATCAACTACAAAACGTTGACCAGAATCAGAAGGTAAAAGTGGGTTATAAGTGCCCAATTTCTCGATGAAACGACCATCACGTGGTGAACGCGCATCAGCAACTACAACGCGATAAACAGGTTTCTTTTTAGAACCACCACGTGCCAAACGAATTTTCAATGCCATTTTACTTTTCCTTTTTAATTTTCAAATTACTTCACAATATTATTTTTTGGGTTTGCCAAAGCCCCCTAATCCGGGAAGGCCGCCGCCCAACCCTGGCAATTTGGGTGCACCATTTCCAAGACCCGGAAGCCCAGATGGCGCACCACCAAAACCGTTTTGCATAGCTTTTTGGCCCATTGCCTGAAGCTGTGCCTCATTCATTTTAGGCATACCGCCCATCATGCCGCCCATTTTGCCCATAAGACCTTTTAGGCCGCCTTTACCCATTGCCTTGACCATATCGGCCATTTGGCGATGCATTTTCAAAACCTTATTAACTTCAGCAACATCAACACCCGCACCTTTTGCGATACGGCGGCGGCGCGATGCATTTAAAACATCGGGTTTTGCACGCTCTGCTTTTGTCATTGATGAAATGACCGCGATTTGGCGATTAATTACTTTTTCATTCACAGCACCAGATTCAAGTGCTTTTTTAGCCTGTGCCGCGCCGGGCAACATGCCCATAATTCCGCCAAGGCCACCCATATTTTGGATTTGGCGCAATTGATTTGCCAAATCATCAAGGTCGAATTTACCCTTTGCCATTTTGGCAGCCATTTTTTCGGCATCTGCCAGATTGGCATTTTCAACGGCTTTTTCAACAAGGGCAACAACGTCACCCTGACCTAAAATGCGCCCCGCTATACGATGGGCATCAAACGTATCAATGCCATCAATTTTTTCACCAATCCCAAGGAATTTAATAGGCAGACCAGTGACCGCGCGCATAGAAAGCGCCGCACCGCCGCGACCATCACCATCGGCACGGGTTAAAACAATACCAGTTAAAGGCAATCTTTCATGGAAACGTTGTGCAGTTTCAACCGCATCTTGGCCTGTCAAACTGTCGGCAACCAACAAGATTTCAGACGGCTGCGCAATATTTGCAACATCGGCAGCTTCTGCCATCATGTCTTCATCAATTGATGTGCGACCCGCCGTATCAAGGATTAGAACATCAAAACCGCCCAAACGTGCCGCAGTCATGGCGCGTTTTGTAATATCGCGCGGCATTTGACCCGCAATAATCGGAAGGCTTTCCACTTCGGCCTGTTTTGCTAAAATTGCCAATTGCTCTTGCGCGGCAGGGCGGCGAACGTCCAATGATGCAAGCAATACTTTTTTACGTTCTTTTGAACGAAGACGAAGCGCAAGTTTTGCGGTGGTTGTGGTTTTACCTGACCCTTGCAAACCTGCCATCATAATGATTGATGGCGGCGATGTGATATTTAATGGTGCAGGTTCTTCATTGCCGCCCAAAGTATCAACAAGGGCATCATGCACAATTTTAATAACTTGCTGACCTGGTTTTACGGCGCGAATTACGCGCTCACCAACGGCTTCTTCTTTGACTTTATTGATGAAAGTACGAACAACAGGAAGCGCAACGTCAGCCTCTAATAGGGCAACGCGGATTTCGCGCATTGCAGCCTCAACGTCCTTTTCTGAAAGCGCACCGCGACCGGTAAGCCCATCAAAAATCCCGCCAAGTTTATCCGTTAAGCTATCAAACAAAACCATTCATCCATTCAAACAGGCGCAACACAAAACACCCCGCAGGGCGATAACGCTGTGCGGGGGGACCACTCCACCTCATTCCTTTAACCCCTCAATTTGTCGAGGGAGGTTCCCGTGTAGATATGGTTTGTTTGGCAATTTGCCGAAATATACGCGGGCTATAGCTTAAAAGGGTGCAAGAGTCAAACTTAAGTGCAACAAATCTGCTTTCCCCCTCGACAAAGCCCCCTAAATTGGACTAGGGAAAAGGGGAATTTGCATTTTCGTAATTGGAAGAATCATGACGCAATTGGTTACTGTTTTTGGCGGCTCTGGCTTTGTTGGTAAATATGTTGTGCGCGCTTTGTGCAAGGCGGGTTATCGTGTTCGCGTTGCAATGCGCCGCCCACATCTTGGCAATGATTTGCGCGTTATGGGCGCGGTTGGTCAGGTGCAATTGGTTCAAGCCAATGTTAAAAACCCTGAATCTGTTGCCCGCGCATTAGAAGGCGTTGATGCAGTAATTAATTTAGTTGGCCTTTTAAGCGAAAAAGGCAGCCAAACTTTCCATAATGTGGTTGAAGAAGGCGCAAAAAATGTTGCCGAAGCGGCAAAGGCAGCCAAAATCAAAAAATTCATCTTTATGTCTGCAATTCACAACGATGAAAGCGGCTCTAAATATGCGCAAACCAAGAGTGCGGCGGAAAATGCGGTTAAAGCTGCAATTCCATCAGCAACCATCATTCGCCCAAGCGTGATTTTTGGTGTTGAAGATGATTTCTTCAACAAATTTGCGGCAATGTCACGCCTTACCCCAATCATGCCATTGATTGGTGGTGGCAAAACTTTGTTTCAGCCTGTTTATGTTAATGATGTTGCATCGGCCTTTGTTGCGGCTTTGCAAAATCCGAAGACAGAGGGCAAAACTTATGAACTTGGTGGCCCTGAGACTTATTCTTTTGAACAAATTATCAAATATATTCAAAAAGAAATTTGCCGCCCACGCCTATATGTAAATATCCCACTTGGCCTTATGCAATTTGGCGGCTCTATTTTGGATGCATTATTCCGCATCAACCCATTTGCCGAACCACCTTTCACGGGCGATCAAATGAAATTGCTTAAATATGATAATGTGGTTGGCGCAAAATCTTTGGGCTTTAAAGATTTGGGTATTAATGAAACCACAAGCGTTGAAGCAATCGCCCCAAGCTATCTTTACCGCTTCAGACCACATGGTCAGTTTGAACCGCGTGTGGTTTAATTCGTAATTCTTAATTCGTAATTATCTACTCAATTCCTTCATTGCGCCATCTAACCCTGCGATTGTCATCGGGAACATTCGGTTTGGGCCGATTAATTGGCGCATTATTTGGGTTGATTGGCTATATTCCCAATATTGTTCGGCGGTTGGATTTATCCAAATTATGTGTGGGAATTTATCAATAATGCGCTTCATCCAAATTGCGCCTGCTTCTTCGTTAAAATGCTCAACAGAGCCACCAGAATATGTAATCTCATAAGGGCTCATGGCAGCATCGCCAACGAAAACTATTTTATAATCGGGGCCATATTTGTGAAGAATGTCATAAGTTGAAATACGTTCATTTGGGCGGCGTTTATTATCTGTCCAAACGCTTTCATAAAGGCAATTATGGAAATAATAATGGTCCATATGCTTAAATTCGCTTTTGGCGGCGGAGAATAATTCTTCGCAAACCTTGACATGATCATCCATCGAGCCGCCAATATCAAATAGCAAAACCACCTTAACCGCATTTCGCCTTTCAGGGCGCATAATTACATCAAGATAGCCATTATGGGCGGTTTTTGAAATTGTGCCAGCCAAATCCAATTCATCATTTACGCCAGTTCGCGCCCATTTTCTAAGGCGGCGCAGGGCAACTTTTATATTGCGTGTGCCGATTTCAACATTTTCATCAAGATTTTTAAATTCGCGCTTTTCCCAAACTTTTACCGCGCGCCTGTGGGTTGATTGACCGCCAATGCGAATACCTTCTGGATTATAGCCGCCATTACCGAATGGCGATGTGCCACCCGTTCCAATCCATTTATTGCCGCCTTGATGCCTTTCCTTTTGCTCTTCAAGGCGTTGCTTTAGGGTTTCCATTAATTTTTCCCAACCACCAAGACTTTCAATTTTCTTTTTCTCGTCTTCGGACAGGAATTTTTGGGCAAGTAATTGAAGCCATTCTTCGGGTATTTCGGCGCCTATTTCGCCATCCACACCCTGTACACCTTTGAAAACCTTGCCAAAGATTTGGTCAAACCTATCAAGGTGTTTTTCATCTTTTATCATTGAAGTGCGGGCAAAATAATAAAAATGCTCTATATCCGTTGGAATAACACCCTTTTCCAAACCCTCAAGCAACGCCAAATACTCCTTTAAGGTCACTGGTAATTTGGCATTTCGAAGCTCGGTGAAGAAATTTAATAGCATTTTTAAATCTTATAGTTTTTATATTGGTTTGCAAATTGGTTTTGCGCCTTGTTATCATTTTGCGAATGATTATATTTAGCAAATGAAATTTCAAAACACCTATGCCGCTTTGGGTCACAAATTTTGCGCCCATCAATTACCAACCCCAGTTGCAAATCCGCGCCTTATAAAATTCAATGATGAATTGGCGGCTGATTTAGGTGTGGAATTTTTAAAAGATAATGAAGGGCAATTTTTATCAAGCAATAAAATCCCTGATGGGTGCGAACCAATTGCACAGGCCTATGCAGGGCATCAGTTTGGGCATTTGAATATTTTGGGCGATGGGCGCGCAATTTTACTTGGCGAAATTGAAGCCCCAAACGGCCTTTTTGACATGGTTTTGAAAGGCGCGGGTCGCACACCATATTCACGCGGCGGTGATGGACGCGCCGCCCTTGGCCCCGTAATGCGCGAATATATTGTTTCTGAGGCTATGCATAAATTGGGTATCCCCACCACACGTGCTTTGGGCTTTGTTTTAACAGGCGAACACATAATGCGCGAAGAAATATTGCAAGGTGCAATTCTTACGCGCATTGCCAAAAGCCATATAAGGGTTGGAACATTTGTATATTTTTCCGTTCACCGCGAATTTGGTGCACTTAAACAATTGGCGGATTATGTGATTAAGCGCCATTATCCAGATGCACAAAATTACGCGCATTTGCTACAAATGATTTGCTCAAATCAGGCCAAATTAATCGCAAAATGGATGTCTATTGGCTTTATTCATGGGGTGATGAATACGGACAATATGGCAATATCTGGTGAAACAATTGATTATGGCCCATGCGCCTTTATGGATGAATATAATCCATCCCAAACCTATTCATTCATTGATAAACGCGGGCGTTATCAATATCAAAACCAGCCCGCAATTGGCGCATGGAATCTTGCACGCCTTGCAGAGGCTTTCTTGCCGCTTTTGGATGAAAATCAAGAAAAAGCGGTTGAAATTGCCAATGAAATTATTGCAGGATTTCAAAATCAATATCAAAAATGCTGGCTAAATGAATTTGCACGAAAAATTGGAATTGAAAATCCAAAGACAGAAGATGCCGATTTAATAAATCAATTTTTGGCAATCTTGCGCGAACACAATCTTGATTTCACCAATTCATTCATTGATTTGGGTAACGATAATTTACCAATCGCAATCTTTGGTGACTTTTTATATGAGTGGGAAAATCGTACAAACCCAATTAAAGCGCGCGAAATTATGAAACAAACAAACCCGCAAATTATCCCACGCAATCACCATATCGCAAAGGCGATTGAGACAGGCGAAAATGGCGATTTTTCAAACATGGAAAGGCTTATAAATGCTTATTCAAAACCGTTTGAATATGATGAATCCTATCAAGATTTATATTCATTACCGCGCGAAATTGAACGCGTGGAAAATACATTTTGTGGGACTTAAAATATATAACTTCCATCTGCTAAGATTTCAATTGTGTCGCCGCCAATTTCAAAGACAATTTTCCCGTTTTCAAATTCGAGAGTGAAAGTTTTATTTTCGATTATTTTTATATCAATAATTTTTTTCTCAATGAATTGATAAATTGTATCATTAAACCATGTAATTTGAGTATGTGATGACATATTTTTGGGACATGGAAAATCACATGGCTCAATATTAATTCTATTGATAAACAGGGTTTGAAGTTCGCAATTTTCATTGTTAGAAAAATGCATTCTTATGCCATGACGCCAAAAAGACACCATCGCAAGCTCTGCATTGATTAGAAAGTTTAACAATTTATCGTACATATTATTTGCTTCCCGCAACAATTATAGGCTCATAATGAACACCTTCATTGCTTAAATAATAAGTTGCAAAAGTGCCAAGCCAATGACCACCTTCATAATGTTCACCTGTTATGAACGGCAATGATGCATCGGCGTGGGCTTTTGCGGCTGCCATAAGGGATTTATAACGCCCGTAATTTTGTTCATTGAGGTATGAAGCAATAATATTCATTTTTGCGGCGCGCGATAAATTCAAACCATCCAAATGCGCGATTTTTGGGTCTGACCTGTCCGATACTTTGGCGGGAATTAGCCAATCAGCTTTTCCATTATTTGGAATTTGTGGCAAAAATTTCACAAGCCATTTATTATACTCATTTTTTGGCATAATCCTTGCCATTAGCGCCGCTTCTTCAAGGCATGGGCTTAGGAATGCTTCGCCATCTGGTTCATAATTAAGCGGGCATTTAACATCATTTTTATAATATTTTATCGCCCTTTCTTTGATTAGATTTTGTAATTCAATATCATTGGCAACTTCTGCCCAATCATAAGAAAGACTTAGGCCAAAGGCAGTTTGCGAATGCTCACCTGTGCGAATTGGATAATCAAGCTTTGGAAGCCATGCTGTAATTTTATCACGCGCGGCTTTGGCAAGTGGTGAATAAATCGGCTGTAAATCCTTTATCTCTTTAACTGGCGAAACCCTAAGCTCTTTATCAAGCATTAACGCCCATGCAAGGCCGTATGGGCGTTCAAATGATGCGCGCCCTGGGGTTTTCAAATATTCAACTTCTTTAGCGATATTTTCGGGCGTAATTGATTTTTGCAAAGCCGATAATGCATCATTGAGAAAAACTGGCTTGCCACTTTCATAATGATATTCAGACACTTTCGCCAAAAGCCAATGCCCATGAACCGATGAATGCCAATCAAGGCAGCCATAAAAGGCAGGGTATAATTCATGCGGCTCTTTTGCATCCTGTGCAGATTTTAAAGTATGACTTATGTGATTTGGATATTCTTGTTTAACGCATTTCAATGCAAGATTGGCAAAATTTTGTTTCCATGCATCTTGCGCAATTGCGTTTGCAGAAAAAGAAAAGCTAAACAATGCCGCAACTAAAACAATTGATTTTTTCATTTTTAAAATATCCATAATTTGACAGATTTTTATAGTTTTCTTTATGCCTTTTGCCATTTCATGATTAAAAACCACGGCATTCTTGTAATATGGCTAGTATATTCATCACTTGCGCCAATTGGCAATGGTTCATCAAAAAATTTTAAACTTAGGCCATTTTCCAAAAAACATTTCATATAAGATGATAATGGGCGATGGTAATTTTTTATTTTAATGCCGCACCATTCTTCCCAGCTTTCGCTTTCAACCATGTAATCATCAAGTGCGTAAAATTTTTTATTCCCCATTATGTCTTTTTGCCAACCGTGTTTTGCGCCAGCAGTGTTCATGGGTGTCATATTCACAATCAACAAATCACCTTGCGGCTTTAAAACCCGCACCATTTCCTTAATTGCTTTTTTATAATCAGGAATATCAATTAGTGAAAGATAGGCAATAACCATATCAAAAGCATTATCTTCGAATGGCAAGTCTTCGGCGCCGCATTCAATATATTGGTTTTCACTATCTAATTCACGGGCGCGCGCAATAAGTGATTTGGTTGGATCAATCCCTGTTGCCTTTATACCTTTTTACGAAAGAAGGCGGCAAGTTCGCCCCTCGCCACAACCAACATCAAGGGCATTTTTATAATTCTGCCCCTCTATAAGTTTTGAAACCACAGGATCAATCACAAATTGGCGCCCCTTATCCCCATTTTCGCCCATAGAGCTAATCCAAGCCTGAGCTGATTCTTCCCACCCGTTTG
>CAZKYS010000013.1:0-30681 GCA_964557085.1 uncultured Caulobacteraceae bacterium | reverse complement strand
CTGCTGTTGATGCATTAACTTTAATCGCAGGCCAAAAGCCAGTAACAACTAAAGCACGCAAATCAATTGCAGGCTTTAAAGTTCGTGAAAACATGGCTTTGGGTGCAAAAGTTACTTTGCGCAAAGACCGTATGTATGAATTCTTGGATAGATTGGTAACAATCGCACTTCCACGCGTTCGCGACTTCCGTGGTCTTAACGGTAAATCATTTGACGGCAATGGCAATTATGCCATGGGCCTAAAAGAACATTTGGTATTCCCTGAGATTAATTACGATCAAGTTGATAATACTTGGGGTATGGATATCGTTATTTGTACAACAGCTCAAACCAACGAAGAAGCTAAAGCTTTGTTGACTGAGTTTAACCTACCTTTTAGGAATTAATCCAAATGGCTAAATTAGGTTCTATAAATAGAAATAACCGCCGTAAGGCTTTGGTTAAAAAATTCGCTGGTAAGCGCGCGCGTTTAGCCGCTATCGCAGTGGATGAAAATTTGCCAATGGACGAAAGATTTGCTGCTCGTTTGAAACTTGCTGCATTGCCTCGTAACTCTGCACCAATTCGCGTGCGTAATCGTTGCGAAGTTACTGGTCGTCCACGTGGTTTTTATCGTAAACTTAAAATGTCTCGTATTGCGTTGCGTGAACTTGCTTCCGCAGGCGTTATACCTGGCATGTTGAAATCTAGCTGGTAAGGGGTAGGACATGAATTTAAGTGATCCCATCGGCGATATGATTACTCGCATCCGTAATGCTCAAATGCGCGGCAAGGCTGTGGTTAACACGCCAAATTCTAAATTGCGCGCAAATGTGTTGGAAGTGCTAATCAAAGAAGGCTACATCCGTAGCTATTCTGAAGTACAAGTTGGCAACCATACTGAATTAGCTATTGAGCTTAAATATTCGGATGGCACACCTGTGATTGAAAAAATCACTCGCGTGTCAAAACCTGGTCGTCGTGTTTATTCATCGGTTAATGATTTGCCATTAGTTCGCAATGGTTTGGGCATTTCCATCCTTTCAACACCAAAAGGTGTTATGAGTGATGCGACTGCTCGCGCTGAGAACGTTGGTGGCGAAATCTTGTGCCAAGTTTACTAAGAAAGGATATTTAGATGTCTCGTATTGGTAAAAAACCTGTTTCTACAGCTGGTGCAACTTTGAACCTTAATGGTCAAACATTGACAGTTAAAGGCCCTAAAGGCGAACTTAAATTTGAAGTCAACGAAGGTGTTGAACTTAAAATTGAAGGCGCTGAAGTTACTGTTTCTCCTCGTGATGAAAACAACCGTTTCCACCGTTCATTGTGGGGTATGACCCGTTCAATGATCGCAAACATGGTTGAAGGCGTAACTAAAGGCTTTGAACGTGATCTTGAGATGGTTGGTGTAGGTTATCGTGCAGCTTTGAAAGGCCGTGATTTGGAACTATCATTGGGTTATTCACACCCAATCGTATATGTTGCTCCAGAAGGCGTTACTTTCTCAAGCACTAAACCAACTGAAATTAAAATTGCTGGCATCGACAAGCAGCAATTAGGACAAATCGCAGCTGAAATCCGCGCTTTCCGTCCGCCTGAACCATATAAAGGTAAAGGTGTTCGTTACGCTGGTGAAACTGTTCGTCGTAAAGAAGGCAAGAAGAAATAATGAAAAAAGTTCTCTCAGCCCAAGAAAAACGTGCAATGCGCAACCGCGCACGCTTGAAAAAGTTTGGTGGCGGCAAATTGCGTTTGACTGTTTATCGTTCGTCGAAAAATATTTCGGCACAAATTATCGACGATACCAAAGGTATTACTTTGGCATCGGCATCTTCGCTTGAAGCAGATCTTCGCGCTAAAGACAGTGCGAAAACTGAACTTGCTACTTTCGTTGGCGAATTAGTCGCTAAACGCGCAATTGAAAAAGGCGTGAAAGAAGTAATGTTTGATCGTGGTTCTTACATTTTCCATGGGCGTGTTAAAGCGCTCGCCGACGCGGCTCGTGCTGCTGGCCTAGAATTCTAAGGAGTCCTCTAATGGCACGTCGCCCTGAGCGTGAGCAAAAAGAAGAGCGCGAAAATGAAGTCATCGATAAATTGGTGGCCATTAATCGCGTTGCAAAAGTTGTTAAAGGCGGTAAAAACTTTGGTTTTGCTGCCCTTGTAGTAGTCGGTGATGAAAAAGGCCGCGCAGGTTTCGGTCACGGTAAAGCCCGTGAGGTTCCTGAGGCAATCCGCAAAGCTACTGAAGAAGCTAAGAAGAAAATGATCCGCGTTCCTTTACGCGAAGGTCGTACACTTCACCATAATGGCGCAGGTCGTTGGGGTGCAGGTAAAGTTGTTCTTCGTTCGGCTCCTCCAGGTACTGGTTTGATTGCTGGTGGTCCAATGCGTGCGGTATTTGAAGTTTTAGGTATTCGTGACGTTGTTGCGAAATCACTTGGTTCTTCAAACCCGTACAACATGGTTCGTGCAACTTTCGATGCATTAGCAGAGCAAGTTTCACCACGCCAAATCGCTGGTAAACGTTCTTTGAAAGTTGCTGATATCCTTTCTCGCCGTAGAGATGGTGCATCATCACTTGAAGGTACGGAAGGTTAATTCAATGGCTACTATCTTAGTAAAACAAATTGGTTCGCCAATTCGCCGTAAATCTGACCAACGTGATACTTTGGTTGGTTTGGGTCTAAACCGTTTAAACAAAGTGCGTGAACTTGAAGACACTGCTGCTGTTCGTGGCATGGTTCGTAAAGTTGCTCACCTTGTTACAATTATTGAGGAGCGCGCTTAATCAAGCGTGAAAACATTATGAATTTGAACCAACTCAATGATAATGAAGGTGCGGTTAAAGGGCGTATGCGCGTTGGCCGTGGTGTGGGTTCTGGCAAAGGTAAAACTTGCGGTCGCGGTGTCAAAGGTCAAAAATCACGTCGTGGTGTTTCGATCAATGGCTTCGAAGGCGGTCAAATGCCAATCCACATGCGTATGCCAAAACGTGGCTTCAACAAATTGAATGCAAAAACTCATCAGTGGGTTAATTTGTCTGACCTTGAAGCAGCTGTCAAAGCTGGCAAACTTCAAGCGGGCGCTGCAATTGATGAAGCTGGTCTTGTTGCTGCTGGCGTTATTCGCCGCGTAAAAGATGGCGTTCGTATCCTTGGTGCGGGTGAAATCTCTGTTGCTTTGAAATTGACTGTTTCTGGTGCTACCAAAACTGCAATCGAAGCGATTGAAAAAGCAGGCGGCAGTGTAACTGTTCCTGTAAAGAAAACCGCAGAAGCATAATCTTGTATAAATATGACAATAGCCCCATATAGGGGCTATTGTTATTTTTAACCTGCGGAACATTTTTTGAATAGATTGGAAATTTCATTCTATCCATAAAATGTTCAAGCGTAAAATTATAGAAAGAAATTAAAATGGCTTCAGCCGCAGAACAACTTGCAGCCAATTTAAACTTTTCATCTTTTGCAAAAGCAAAAGATCTTCAATCTCGCATCTGGTTCACACTAGGTGCTTTATTAGTTTACCGTTTAGGAACTTTCCTACCTATGCCAGGTATTGATATATCAGCTTTTGAGCAGGCGTTTAAGTCCGCTCAAGGTGGTATATTGGGAATGTTCAACACTTTTTCAGGTGGTGCAGTTGAGCGTTTGGCAATTTTTGCACTAAACGTAATGCCTTATATTTCCGCATCAATCATAATTCAGCTTTTGTCTTCTTTCCCTGGTCGCTTAGAACAAATCAAAAAAGAAGGCGAGGCGGGGCGTGCTCAGATTAACCAATATACACGCTATCTTGCTGTTCTTTTGGCAATCTTTCAATCTTGGGGAATCGCAAAAGGTCTTGAAGGTTCACAAGGTGTTGTGACTAATCCTGGTTTGATTTTTGAAATATCAACTGTTGTTACTTTAACAGGTGGCACATTATTCCTTATGTGGCTTGGTGAGCAAATAACAGCCCGCGGCATCGGTAATGGCGTTTCACTTATTATCTTTGCCGGTATCGTTGCCGAAATTCCAAACACCATTTATCGTGCTATGCAACTATCGCAAAATGGAACTATTTCTGGTTTTGCAATTTTGATGCTTATTGCGATTTTGATGGCTGCGGTTGTTTTCATCGTATTCATTGAACGCTCACAGCGTCGTGTGGTGATACAATATCCAAAACGTCAAGTTGGTAATAAAATTTATCAAGGCGATACTTCATTCTTGCCATTGAAATTAAACACTTCTGGCGTTATTCCGCCGATTTTCGCATCTTCATTATTATTGCTTCCAACAACGGTTTTGAGCTTCTTAGGAAGTGGTGCAACTGGCCCGAATACACCTGCATGGGTTTCTGGTGCACAGGAATTTTTGCGTCAGGCTGCTGCTGCAATGGGGCACGGCAAGCCTTTATTTTTAATTTTATACGCTGCCTTGATTGTATTCTTTGCAATTTTCTATACTTCAATCGTATTCAATACCGAAGAAACAGCCGATAATTTGCGTAAATATGGTGGTTTCTTGCCTGGTATTCGCCCTGGTGCAAAAACTGCAGAATATTTGGATAAAGTTTTAACCCGCCTAACTGTTATCGGTGCAAGCTTCTTGGTAATCGTCTGCGTGGTTCCAGAGATTGTGTTTTCTTTAACTGGAATGCAATTCTATTTGGGCGGCACATCAATTCTGATTGTGGTTTCTGTGACTATTGATACAGTTGGTCAAATCCATTCGCACATGATGGCGCACCAATACGAAGGACTAGCCAAAAAGTCTAAGTTGAAGGGAAAGCGCAGATAGTATTATTAGAAAATCGCTATAGCGGTTTTGCTCTTCGGCTGTTTTAAAAAGTATGCAACTTTTTAGGCATCATCGCGGGGGATAATTAGATGGGGGGTAGTATGAACTTAATTCTTTTTGGACCACCAGCAGCAGGTAAGGGCACGCAAGCCAAACGCCTTGTTGAAGAGCGTGGTTTTATACAACTCTCTACTGGTGATATGTTGCGCGCGGCACGTGCCTCTGGTTCCGAGCTTGGAAATAAAGTTGCTGATATTATGGATAATGGTCAATTAGTGACCGATGAAATCGTAATCGCGCTTATTGCTGAACAATTAGATTTAAACCCAAATGCGGCGGGCTTTATTTTCGATGGTTTCCCAAGAACCGTTCCACAAGCCGAAGCATTGGATAAATTACTTGCCGACAAAGGTCAAAAAATCGACAAAGTGGTTCGACTTGTAGTTGATGACACTGCACTTCTTGCACGCGTTACAAAACGCTTTGAAGATCAGGGCAGGGCAGATGACAATCCTGAAACCTTCTCAAAACGCCTTGACGCATACAACGCCCAAACCGCTCCACTTCTGCCATATTACGCAACACGCGGCATCATCACCGAAGTTGACGGCATGGCAGATATTGCGTCTGTAGCGGGTGCGATTGATAAAGCGCTATCATAATTACTTACTAGTTACAAAAAATTATTGAAAGCCCGAAAGAGATTTCGGGTTTTTTATTTTATTTGTTGTCAGTTTCAAAGTATTAGTATTTTAGATTCAGAAGTCACCGCGATGAGCCCCAAAAAGTTGGAGACTTTTTGGATAAGGCGAAGAGCCAAATTTGCTTTGGCAAATTTTTAAAAGTAGTCTTTGCTGCCATTTGTCGCATTCTATCAGTGGTTGCGCTTGACGATTTCGAATCTTCATATATAGAAGCCCAAACAATTTGTTTGGCGTTTTGCGTAACTGCTTTGTCTGATGATTCCTTAAATGGCGTAGGACGATTTACAGTTGCGCTTTTAGGCATGATTTAAAAATTATTTTAAACCCGTCTTGCGTCTTTGATATTTAAACTGGAGAGTGTGTAGTGGCCCGTATAGCTGGCGTCAATATTCCTACTAATAAGCGCGTAATTATTGCGCTTCAATATATTCATGGCATCGGTCCTGCGATGGCGAAAGAAATTTGCGAAAAAGTTTCAATCACCGAGGAACGCCGCGTTAATCAATTAACTGACGCAGAAGTTCTTGCGATCCGCGAAGCTATCGACAAGGATTATCTTGTTGAAGGTGATTTGCGCCGTGAAACTTCTATGAACGTTAAACGCCTTATGGACTTGGGCTGCTATCGTGGTTTGCGCCACCGTCGTGGTCTTCCTGTTCGCGGTCAGCGTACGCATACAAATGCACGCACACGCAAAGGCCCTGCGAAACCTATCGCTGGCAAAAAACAAGCTGCTCGTAAATAATAGATTTTGAGATTGTAAAATGGCAAAAGATACCACGCGTTTAAAACGCAAGGAACGTAAAAACATTTCTACTGGCGTAGTTCATGTTAATGCATCGTTCAATAACACAATGATTACTATCGCTGATACTCAAGGGAACACAATTTCTTGGGCTTCTGCTGGTATGATGGGCTTTAAAGGCTCTCGTAAATCAACTCCTTATGCTGCACAGGTTGCTGCTGAAGAAGCTGGTCGTAAAGCTGCTGAACACGGACTTCGCACTGTTGAAGTTTCTGTTTGTGGCCCTGGCGCAGGTCGTGAAAGCGCGCTTCGTGCTTTGCAAGCTGTTGGTTTTACTGTTACTTCAATTCGTGATGTAACCCCAATTCCACACAATGGTTGCCGCCCACCGAAACGCCGCCGCGTTTAATAGGGTCTTCATTTTTATTTTGTTCGGTATTTAACGGAAATTGGTTTTAACATGAGTAATGAAGAAAACCCACAACCAGTATTAGAGAAAAACTGGAAAGAGCTTATCCGCCCGGATAAGCCAGTAATAGAGCATGGCTTTGATCCAAAACGCAAAGCCAAGTTAATTGCAGAGCCGTTTGAACGCGGTTTCGGCATGACTTTGGGTAATGCTCTACGTCGCGTGTTATTGTCTTCACTTCGCGGTGCGGCAATTACAAGCGTACAAATCGATGGCGCTTTACATGAGTTTTCATCTTTGGCCGGTGTTCGTGAAGACGTTACCGACATTGTATTGAATATCAAAGGCGTTTCATTGGTTATGCATGCTGACGGTCCAAAGCGTATGTTGTTACGTGCGCTTGGCCCTGGTGAAGTAAAAGCAGGCGATATTGATGTTGGTTCTGACATTGAAATCTTAAACCCTGAACACGTAATTTGCACACTTGATGATGGCGCTGAAATCCGTATGGAATTCACTGTTGAAGCAGGTAAAGGTTATGTTTCTGCGGGTGCAAACCGTCCTGAGGATGCACAAATCGGCCTTATTGCGGTTGATGCGCTTTATTCACCTGTAAAACGCGTTGCATATAAAGTTGAAAACACACGTTCTGGTCAAGTTCTTGATTATGATCGTTTGGTTCTTGAAGTTGAAACAAATGGCGCAATCAGCCCAGAAGATGCGGTTGCTTATGCTGCACGTATCATTCAAGATCAGCTTGAAGTATTCATCAACTTCGAAGAAGCAAAAGGCAAAAAACAAGAAGATACACGCCCTGAATTACCATTCAATCCGGGCTTGTTGAAACGCGTTGAAGAACTTGAACTTTCTGTTCGTTCTGCAAATTGCTTGAAAAATGACAATATCATTTACATCGGTGACCTTATTCAGCGCACTGAAGGTGAAATGTTACGTACGCCAAACTTTGGCCGTAAGTCATTAAACGAAATCAAAGAAGTTTTGGCGCAAATGGGTCTGCACCTTGGTATGGACGCACCAAATTGGCCGCCAGAGCATATCGATGAATTAGCTAAAAAATTCGAAGATCAAATGTAATTTTATAGCCCTCAAGTCCAATGTGAAACTGGGGGCAAATGGAGTAAGAAAATGCGTCACGCACACGGTCATCGCAAACTTAATCGCACGCATGAGCACCGCGATGCTATGTTTGCAAATATGGCTGCTAGCTTAATTAAGCATGAGCAGATCACAACCACTTTACCAAAAGCAAAAGAACTTCGCCCAGTTGTTGAGCGTTTAGTTACTTTGGCTAAAAAAGGCGGTCTTGCAAATCGTCGTCTTGTTATTTCTCGCATGGGCGATGAAACACAAGCAAAAAAATTATTCGACGTAATCGCACCACGCTATCAAGAGCGTAATGGCGGTTACCTTCGCATCATGAAAGCGGGCTTCCGCCATGGCGATAATGCACCAGTTGCAGTTATCGAATTCGTTGATCGCGATACAGATGCAAAAGGCCAAGATTCTGGCCCTGTATTTGCAGATGCTGAATAGTTTATACTAAATATTGAATTTAAAAACCGCCCAAGCAATTGGGCGGTTTTTTGTTATTTTTACTGTATATGCCACTATTAGTATTTACAAAACAATATATGTTGTAATTTTATTCAATACAGGCTTTATTTGCGTGTTTTGTATGTGTTTTTTTATTATGTCTAGGGAGGGGTTATTTATGAAGAAAATATTGTTTTCAGTCACAAGTATTTTGATGGCAACAGTTTCGGGGGCTGCTATTGCGGAAACGGCAAAGCTAAAAGAAGGCACAGAAATGCGCATTCGTTTTGAAGATAGCCTTTCAAGCGCCAGTAATAAAACTGGTGATACTTTTACAATTTCTTTGGCGGATTCTATTAAAGTATCAGATGGTGTTGTAATTCCGGCTGGATTTCGTGGTAAAGGTGAAGTCTCATCTGCAGAAAAGCGTGGCATGATGGGAAAGGCTGGTGAATTGTCAGTTAGATTTAATTACATTAAAGTGGGTGAAAATAAAATCCATATACGCGGTAGCAAATCTAATGAAGGTGATAGTAAAGTAGGAACAACTGTTGTATTAACGGTATTGTTTGGGCCATTGGGTCTGCTTAAAAAAGGCAAAGATATAAATATTACATCGGGGCAAGAAGTTGTTGCTTATGTTGATGCTGATGTTGATTTGGAATTGCCATTACCTAATCCGTCAAATTAAATTCACTTATAAAATTGTATCTTGTTAGCGTATCATTTTACAAGGATTTGTAATTTATTGATTTTTATCAATATATGTTGATAACGCTCAAGTTGATAGTTATAATTTATTAATTCTGAGAATTTTAAAGCCACCTAAGCAATTAGGTGGTTTTTCTTTATTAATTGCAGGTTGGCTATTGAAAAATTTGTTATCGCACTGTAATGTTATAATGTAACATTAATATTCTGGAGCTTTACATGTTTCTCGATGCACCACCGGCAATTCATCAAAATGCTAATTCTGAGACAATTATTGTAACTTCCTCATATGGGCGCAGCAAAGATAAAATTAATCAATCAGTGGAAATTGTAAGCCGTAATGAATCACTTATTTCATCAATGTCAGGTGGAATTGGTGAAACATTAACTGCAAAGCCAGGTATTAGCACAAGCTTCTATGGCCCGAATGCATCACGCCCAATTATACGTGGTCTTGGTGAAGATAGGATAAGAATACTTGTAAATGGCGTTCAGGGCGTTGATGCAAGCACAATCTCACCCGACCATGCAGTTGCTATTGATGGCCTAGAGGCGCAATCAATTGAGGTTTTAAAGGGCGCGTCCGCATTGCGCTATGGTGGTAATGCGATTGGCGGCATTGTTAATATTAATGATGGTCAATTCCAATCTGTGCTTCCTAAAAAGCCAATCTCAGGTGATGTATTTCTTGGATTCGGAAGTGTTGATGCTTCGAACTCGCAATCTTTAAAATTAAAGGCTGTAACGGGGAATTTTCTCTTGCAATTTAATGGTTCACGTCGTGAATCGAATGATTATAAAATTCCAGATTATGTACAATCGGATACATTACGCGCAATTACAGGCGATGACCGCAAAGGCAAAGTTCCAAGCACTTATGGTGAAATCAAAAATTATGGCGCAAGCGTAAATTATATAGCCCAAGACTGGCATATCGGAATTGGCGCACATAAGGAAGATAATCTATACGGAATTCCAAATGAAGAAGCCCATATTGAACTAGAACAAAAACGCTGGGACTTTAATGGCGCGCATAATCTTGGTGGGTTTTTCAAAGAAATCACTTTTAATGGCACAAGTGGCACATATTCACATGCCGAGGTTGAAAATACGGGTGATATTGGCACAGTATTTAATGTAAAAGGCCATGAAGCGCGTATAGAAGTTCGCCAAGCAAAAAACGGCAATTTTGATGGAATGGCAGGTTTCCAATTTGCAAAGCGTGATTTTGAAGCACTCGGTGATGAGGCATTCATACTTCCGGTAACTAATAAAAATCATGGATTTTTCCTGGTTGAACTATATGAAAATGCCAAATGGGGTGCTGAATTTGGCGCCCGCATTGACCATACTGATTATTCAGGTTTGGCAGGTGCGCGAAAGTTTGACGCACAAAATTATTCGGCAACAGGTTTTATAAAACCTATTGATGGAATGAAAATTGCCCTTATTGCAAGTTCTAGTGAAAGAATTCCTACAGAAACCGAATTATTTGCAAATGGTCCACATGCAGCAACCCAAAGTTTTGAAATTGGTAATCCAAATTTAAAAATTGAAGGCGCAAAATCAATAGAACTTGGCCTAAAATACAAAAAATCAAAATTTGATTTTGATGCAAATATTTGGCAAATTGCATTTGATAATTTTATTAGTTTTGTAAATACAGGTGATTTTGATGGCGACCTGCCAATCTACCAAGCCATTCAAAAAGATGCGACATTAAAAGGATATGAAGCGCGCATTGCCTATCATATTGGTGAATTTAATAATCGTGATTTTGATTTTGATTTTGGATTTGATAAGGTTGACGGTAAATTCAAAGATGACACTTATATTCCAAGAATGCCACCAATGGCGGTAAGGTTTGGATTTGATATCCAAGGTGAAAACCACAAAATCCGCCTTGAGCTTGAGCATATAGATGCCCAAAAGAAACTTGCCGAATTTGAAACAGCTTCAAAATCGGCAAATGTTGTTAATTTTGAATTGAATTACAGACCTAAAACAATAAATAATCTTGAAATTATTTTCTCTGCGCAAAACCTAACGAACCAAGAAGTGCGCGAACATACTTCAGTTCTTCAAGATTATTTACCAAGACCAGGTCGCAATTTTAAATTGGCGCTCCATTATAAATTATAATTTTATAACATCCAAAGTTACGCCATCAATTGCGTGAATTTTGACCTTGTCGCCTTTTTTGATATCGGCTTTGGATGTTGCACGCCACATTGTATCGCCAATTTGAAGCGCGCCAATTCCATTGGTAAAGTCTTCATTGGCGATTGTTTCTTGGTTTATAAGGCGATGATTTGGGCTATTAAGGCCTTCATTGTGTGACTTTGCGTGTGGGTTAAAAAACTTGCGCCCAATAATCACGCTTAATATCGACAAAATCGCAAAAATTGTTACCGATGCCCATAATGGCATATTTGGAAACATAAGAATGATAAGCGAATTAATTGCCGCCGCAATTCCAAGCCACAACAAATATGTCGTCATAGTAAGCAATTCGGCAATTAAAAAAATAACTGCCAAACTTGCCCAAGCCCAAAAAGGATGATTTTGAATGAAATCTACCATATCCAATTTATTTATCGCCTTTATCTAATAGTGACTTAATACCTTCAACAGTGCCCGCAATACCCGCAAAATCAGCAGGAACGATCAATGTTTTTTGCTGTGGTGAAGTTGCAAGTTTACCAAATGCTTCAATATATTTTTGGGCAAGGAAGTAATTAATTGCTTGAACATCGCCATTCGCAATAGCTTCAGAAACCGTTTTTGTTGCATTTGCTTCGGCTTCTGCGCTTCTTTCGCGGGCTTCTGCATCGCGGTAGGCGGCTTCTTTTCTTGCTTCCGCTTCAAGGATGGTTGATTGTTTTAAACCTTCTGCACGAAGGATTGCGGCGGCACGTGAACCTTCTGCTTCGGTAATTTCGGCGCGTTTATCGCGCTCTGCCTTCATTTGGCGCGCCATTGCCTCTAATAGGTTAGCGGGTGGTGTAATGTCTTTAATCTCGATACGCACAACTTTAATACCCCATGGCGAAGTTGCGGCATCAATTGTTTGCAATAATTTGCTATTGATTTGGTCACGTTGTGACAAAACCTCATCAAGTTCAAGGGAACCAACAACAGTTCGAAGGTTGGTTAAAACCAAATTACTTATAGCAAGACGAAGGTTTTCAACCTCATAAGCTGCCTTTGCGGCATCATAAACTTGGGTAAATACAACCGCATCACAGCTTACCATCGCATTATCGCGTGTGATAACTTCTTGGCGCTGCACATCAAACACCGCCTCCATCATCGAGATTTTACGGCCGACTGTATCAATGAAAGGAACAAGGAAACTAATGCCTGGTGGAAGAATTCGTGTGAATTTGCCAAATCTTTCAACAGTGAATTGATATCCTTGAGGGACAATTTTTATGGTCGATGCCACAAACGATATGCCCAATACCAAAATAACAATTGCAAAAATTGTTGATCCCATTTGTCTCTCCTTAAATAATATATAGGCCGCCCGAATTTTACGAATCGAATTTCTGTGGATAACTCAAATATGATTCGCGTTTTATTTTATAAGTATTTGAAAATATATACTAAATTTATTTGGGCGAAAAATCAAAAAACACTTGCCAAAATTCAATTTAGTTATACACTTCCTAATAGAAAAACATGATAGCAATATCAAAGTAAATTGGCAATAATATTAAATACGTGCCATGTTAAAGTGGTATGGTGGAAGTTGCGGGATTTATCGATATTGTAAAAGCGCAGACATTGGGCTTTATATGTTTTTCGCTCCCCTTATGTAATATTGAGGGGTAGGGGTCGTATTATTAATTTGATACGACCCTTTTGCTTATTTTTATTTCAAATAATTTTAAATTCTTATTTTGTTTCATTTAAAGTATAAATACGCTTGACCAAATGATAAATACAGGTCAAATAGCCAGAATATCTCCCCTGCGGGAGAGTGTTTTAGCACGCCGAAGGAGCAACCGCCCCGGAAACTCTCAGGCAAATGGACCGCAGACGGATTAACACGCTGGAGAGTGTGGGCAACCACCGCCGAAGGAGCAAATCTCTCAGGCACTGCTATACGCAGTTAGACAGCGGGGGCGCAATTTACGGGCTTGCCCGTTAAAAAGCGTTGCGGGGTGAAATGTCACAAGAATTATTACAAACGCCATTATCAGGTCTATGGGCCGACATGGGTGCACGCATGGTTGGTTTTGCGGGCTATAATATGCCTGTTCAATTCAAAGATGGCGTTATCAAAGAGCATTTATGGACACGCGAAAATGCGGGTCTATTTGATGTCTCACACATGGGGCCAAGTAATTATGAATTACTCGATAAATCAGATTTAACCCCAGACGAGGCCCATACCAAAATCGCTAAAGTTTTAGAGCCGATTTTACCGTGCGATATTCAAGGTCTTAAACGCGGTCAAATCCGTTATACAATGCTTTTAAATGATGATGGCGGGATTATTGATGATTTAATGGTTGCCCGCCCAGTTTCGGATTTTGAACAAGGCGGCCTTTATATTGTTGTAAATGCTGGCGGCAAAATTGAAGATTGGCGTATTTTTGATGAAATTGGTGCAGGAATTGCAAAAACTGTGCGTCTTGATGAAAATGCACTTGTTGCTTTGCAGGGGCCAAAAGCCAAAGAAGCAATAAAAATCATTGCCCCTGAAGCTGCAAATCTTGGTTTTATGAGTTTCAATAAATTCCAATCAAAATGGGGCGAGGTTACAATCTCACGCTCTGGCTATACTGGTGAAGATGGTTTTGAAATTTTGCTTGGTAAAGATTTTTGCCTTGCGGCGGTTCAAGAATTACTTGCCGATGAAAATGTTAAGCCAATTGGCCTTGGTGCGCGTGATAGTTTGCGTCTTGAGGCTGGGCTTTGTCTTTACGGTCATGATTTGGATGAAACCATAAGCCCCGTTGAAGCTGACTTAAAATGGACAATCCAAAAATGCCGCCGCGAACGCGCAGATTTCAAAGCAAGCACGCGCATTTTAAATGAATTTACCAATGGCCCAAGCCGTAAACGCGTCGGTATCGAATTTTTGGACAAAGCACCTGCACGTGAAGGTGTTGAAGTCCATAACCAGGATGGCAATAAAATTGGCATTATCACTTCTGGCGGTTTTGGCCCATCTTTGGGTGGGCCGCTTGCTATGGCCTATGTTGATACAAAATTTGCCGAAATTGGAACGCCAGTTAATTTGATGGTTCGCGGTGCCCCGCGCCCTGCCAAAATCTGTGGCTTGCCATTTGTTTCCCATAATTATTATCGCCCGTGAAAGGAATTTTTAAAATGAGTGTAAAATTTACCAAGGACCATGAATGGATTAAAACTGACGGCGAAACTGCCAAAGTTGGCATCACACAATATGCCGCCGACCAATTAGGTGACGTGGTTTATGTTGAAGTTCCAGAAGCAGGCAAAACCATTGCAAAAGGCGATGCAATCGCAGTTGTTGAAAGTGTTAAAGCAGCATCTGACGTTTATGCGCCGATTGATTGTGAAGTTGTTGAAGGCAATGGCGAATTATCATCTGCACCTGAAACCGTAAACTCATCTGCCGAAGCTGATGGTTGGTTTGCAATTGTTAAAGTTTCTAATCCATCGCAATTAGACGAATTGATGGATGAAGCGGCATATAAAGCCTATTTAGAAAGCCTATAATATGCGTTATTTACCACTTAAGCCAGCCGATAGGGCGCAAATGCTTGAGACTATTGGTACACGCTCGGTTGATGCACTTTTTGGCGATGTGCCAGAATTTGCAAGACTTAATGCACCAATTGAAGGTCTTTCAAGCGCCATGAGTGAACTTGCGGTTTCACGCAAATTGTCAAATATGGCGGCAAAAAACACCAATGCATCAAGTGTTCCATTCTTTTGCGGGGCTGGGGCATATAAGCACCATGTTCCGGCATCGGTTGATCATATTATTCAACGTTCGGAATTTTTGACTTCATATACCCCGTATCAGCCTGAAATAGCGCAAGGCACATTGCAAAGCCTGTTTGAATTCCAAACCCAAGTTGCAAGGCTTTTGGGCTGTGAAGTTGCCAATGCGTCAATGTATGATGGTTCAACTGCATGTGCCGAAGCAATTGTTATGGCGCAACGTGTAACCAAGCGTAAGAAAGTTATCTTTTCTGGCGGCATTCATCCACATTATGCGGCGGCGGCACATTCATTGGCTGATAATATTGGTATTGAAATGGTGGTTTTACCTGCATCAATTGATGGCGAAGCCGAAGTTTTAAAGCATATTGATAAAGATACTGCGGCAATTGTGGTTTCATGCCCGAATGTATTTGGCACAATCACTGATTTATCCGATATTGCCAAAACCGCCCAAGAAAATGGCGCTTTGGCAATTGGTGTTTTCACTGAAGTCATGGCCTTTGGCGCAATCGAGCCATTGGGTTATATGGGAATTGATATTGTTGTTGGCGAAGGCCAATCAATTGGCAATGCGCTTAATTTTGGCGGCCCTTATGTTGGTCTATTTGCGTGTAAAGAAAAATATATGCGCCAAATGCCAGGGCGCTTAGCGGGGCAGACTGTCGATTTAGATGGAAACCGTGGTTTCGTTTTAACGCTTTCAACCCGCGAACAACATATTAGACGTGAAAAAGCAACATCAAATATTTGCACAAATTCAGGCCTTTGTGCGCTTGCCTTCACAATTCATCTTAGCTTGCTTGGGCAAAAAGGTTTAAGCAAACTTGCGGGCGTTAATCACGCGCGCGCTTGCCAAACTTACGATGCATTAAGCGCAATTGATGGCGTAAAACCTTTGACGCAGACATTCTTCAATGAATTTGCCGTGTCGCTTTCAAAGCCTGCGGCACCAATTGTTGATGAATTGGCAAAACAGGGGATTTTGGCGGGCGTTCCTTATAGTCGGTTGAACCCTGATTGTTCGGATGATATGAAAAACGTGCTTTTAGTTGCAGCAACTGAAACAGTAACCGAAGATGATATTGCGGCATTGGCAAATGCATTGAAAGGGGTTTTATAATGGCTATGAATAATATTGGTCGTCCAACCTCTATTGATGGTGATGTTGGCGCGGTTTCGCAAACAACATCGGGCGCAAAAGGGCTTTTGCAAAAATCTGAATTGATTTTTGAATATGGTTCAAAAGATACAACAGGTGTTGATATTGAGGATGTAACCACTGGTAACACACGCCTTGGAAGCCTTGCGCGTAAAAACGAAATAAATCTTCCGGGGCTTTCAGAACCAGAGGCAGTTCGCCATTATGTGCGCCTTTCGCAGCGCAATTATGCGATTGATTTGGGGCTATTCCCATTGGGTTCATGCACAATGAAGCATAATCCGCGTTTAAACGAGGCTATGGCGCGTTTACCAGGCTTTTGCGATATTCACCCATTGCAACCTGTTTCAAGCGTTCAGGGTGCATTAGAATTAATGCACGAACTTGCGCATTGGCTTACGACTTTAACAGGTATGAAATCTGTTGCATTGTCACCAAAGGCAGGTGCACATGGTGAATTATGCGGTATGCTTGCAATTCGTGCTGCACTAGATGCGCGTGGGCAGCAACATCGCAAACGTGTTTTGGTTCCAAAATCTGCACATGGCACCAATCCTGCAACTGCGGCGCAGGCTGGTTTTGTGGTTGATGAAGTTGCGCAAACCCATGATGGCCGCGTTGATTTGAAAGATTTCAAATCAAAACTTGGCGATGATGTCGCGGGCTGCATGATTACCAATCCGAACACTTGCGGCCTATTTGAACCACAAATCAAAGAAATTGCCGATTTAATCCATTCTGCGGGTGGTTATTTCTATTGTGATGGTGCAAATTTCAACGCGATTGTTGGTAAGGTTCGCCCTGCTGACCTTGGTGTTGATGCAATGCATATTAATTTGCACAAAACCTTCTCAACGCCGCATGGTGGTGGTGGCCCTGGTTCTGGCCCAACTGTATTGTCAGAGGCTTTGGCTTCATTCGCACCTGTCCCTTATGTGGTTAAAACCGCAAACGGTTTTGATTTAATCGAAAACCAAACCGGTGAGGCGGCGCAAGCTTTTGGGCGTATGGTGGCGTTTCATGGTCAAATGGGCATGTATGTTCGTGCATTGTCTTATATGCTTTCACACGGCAATGATGGCCTTAAACAAGTTGCCGAAGATGCGGTTTTAAATGCCAATTATATTTTGGCCTCTTTAAAAGATGTAATGACACCTGCATTTGATGGCTATTGCATGCATGAAGCCTTATTTGATGATCATTTCCTTGAAGGAACAGGGGTAACAACCCTTGATTTTGCCAAGGCGATGATTGATGAAGGCTATCACCCAATGACCATGTATTTCCCACTTGTGGTGCATGGTGCAATGCTTATTGAACCGACAGAGACCGAAAGTAAGGCAACATTGGATACATTCATCGCATCAATGCGTGCATTGGCGATTGCGGCAAAATCAAATGATAAATCAAGATTTGATAATGCCCCGCATCTTGCGCCTTCAAAACGCCTTGATGAAACAATGGCGGCACGTAAGCCTGTATTAAAATGGGCTGCTGAATAAGAGTCAAAACAATCGAATCATTGGCGCGCAGGCATTAGCTTGTGCGCCATTTTCATTATTGGGCGCTCGAACAATATATGTAAAATTGCCGAAGCAATAAGCGCAACAATTAATGAAATAATACAAAAAACTATATTATCCGCCAATGAATTTGGGTTTGAAAACCTTGCCACTAATCGACCAATTGCGGCAAAAACTGGAACATGGATTAAATATAAAGCATAAGAATAATTACCAATTCGAACCAATTTTTTTGGTGCTTTCCATCCATTTTCTTCGGTTTTTACCAACCCAAGCACAATTAAAGCAAATGGTATCGCAAACCACATTACCCGATCATTGGTACGTGCAAAAAAATCATTTGCTATTGGCGCTGCGTGTATAATGCCAGTAATTACCATAATTATTCCAAGCGTTAAAATTGGTTTGCCAAATTCACTTGGAACTTTTTTTGCAATAAGGCCAACAATTGCACCACAAATAAATTCTAAACCTAATGGATGGGTTATAAGCCTTAATTCAGGTGATTGTGTATCAAAACCAATTATTGCCAAAAATAATAAAATAGATGCCCAAATCGAAATTCCAATTGCAAAATAGCGGTTTGGAATTAATAGCAAAATTCCAAAAACCAAATAAAACCACAATTCATGAACCAATGTCCAACCAACGGCATGAAGCGGTAATTCTTTTTGTGGCAATAAAAGAAAGCTTTTTAATATATCAGGATTGGCATTATGGCTTTGATAAACCCAATTTGGATGAATTAACCAAACAAAATAGATTGCGCCGCAAACTAAAAGCCAAATTGGATAAATACGTGCGATTCTTAAGAACCAAAATCTTGGCAATTTAGAAATTTGACCATGATTTTTTTTATTTGTCCAAACCATAATAAAGCCAGATATTACAAAAAAAATATCAACCCCGCTAAAGCCCGCCAAACTCCATGTGCCAAATAATATTGGGCCACCTAATTTGGCTTCAACCGCATGTAAATGTGCAAATGCAACCAATATCGCGGCAATGGCGCGCAACATTTGTATTGAACTAAGTTCGGAATTTTTTTTTGCCTTTTTCTTTACAGGGGCATCAATATCAATCAGTTCCATAAGGCTGAATAACATTATTCCAAATGCTGTAATATAGTTTGTTACATATAAATATATTATGGGCGCAAATAAAAAGCCCCGAAGCATTAACTTCGGGGCTTTTTATAAAATATTAGATTGTTTATTGCGCTTTTGAAATTGATGTTTCAATATTCTTAAGTGAAGAAGCAAATAATTTATCCGCATCTTTTCCAGAAGAACCAGCAACCATCATTTTCTGTGCGGCATCAATTGCAGCATTAGCAGCATGTGCACGCACTTCATTGATTGCATTAGCTTGAGCACGTTCAATACGATCATTTGCAGCTTTAGTTTTCGCCGCAATATCAGCTTCTAATTGCGCTTTTGCACGTTTTTTCAACTCTTTGGCATCAGTTTCAGCCTGCGCGATAAGTGCCTTAGCATCTTCTTCAGCTTGCTTTTGCTGTGCTTCATAGCTTTTACGCAATTCTTCAGCTTGTACGCGCAATTGTTTTGCGTGCTCTAATTCTTTGGCGATGGCATTAGATTGTTCATCAAGGCTATTACCAATTACTGAAGGTAATTTTACACCAAAAATAAGACCACAAACAAAAACCAAAAATGCAATTGCTGCAACGCTAGTGGCATCAAAATGTATCATTAATTTGCCCCTTTGCTTGCTGCTTTTACGATTGCTGCGGTTGGTTTTTTGCCAGTTAAGCTTTCAAAAATATCGCTTGCAATATCCATTACTTCTTCAGAAATAACGGCAATCGCGTCTGATTTTTTTGCATTAATTGCATTTTCAGAAGCTTTTATTTCTTCTTCTGCATCTGCAAGTGCTTTGGCTTGTGCTTTTGATGCGTCATCATCAACTTTTTTGCGCATTGCATCAAGTTTAGAGCGCGCATCATTGCGTGCATCATCTTGCGCTTTTTGTGCTGCTGCTTTTGCTGCTTCTGCTTTTTGCGTTTCTTCAGCCGCAAGTTTCAAATCAGATTCGATTTGATTTTTACGTGCTTCAAGAGTTTTTGAAATTCTTGGCAAAATCACAAAAGTCAAAAGCAAATAAAGGGCGCCAAATGAAACCGCAAACCAAAATAATTGGTGCGGGAACAATGTAGCATCAAACGGAGGAAAGCCCCCGCTTGCACCTTCAGCACCATGACCAGCAGCTTGCGCGCCGTGCGCGGCAGCTTCGGCCTCATGTGCAGCATTTTGAACTACTTCCGACATTTAAATATCCTCAATCGGAATTAAATTATTGTTGGCGAAAAATCTTATGATTAAACAACAAACAACAACAATAGTGCGATAAGCAAAGAGAAGATTCCCAAAGCTTCTGTAACCGCGAAACCGAAAATCAAGTTACCTGCTTGATCTTTTGCTGCTGATGGGTTGCGCAATGAACCTTCAAGGTAAGAACCGAAGATGTTGCCCACGCCAATTGCGGCACCGATCATTCCAAAACAAGCAAGGCCTGCACCGATATATTTTGCTGCTTCTGCGTCCATTTTATACTCCTTAATGAACAAAAATTATTAGTGATCCCCTGCATGGAGGGCATCGTTAAGATAAATACAAGTCAATAGAACGAATACATATGCTTGCAAGAATGCAACCAATGTCTCTAAGGCGTATAGTGCAACAGTCATGCCAAATGGCAAAATTGAACCCACAACACCAAGGGCACCAGCGCCCACCATCGCAGGAACGAAACCTGCAAATACTTTTACCAACACGTGACCTGCGAAAATATTCGCCCACAAACGAACTGAATGTGACAAAGGACGTGAGAAGAAAGAAACAATTTCAATCGGCGTAACGATTAAATACAAAAGCGGCGGTACACCAGAAGGGAAGAAGATTTTAAAGAATTTAAAACCCCATTTTGCAAAACCAACAATAATTACCGTAAAAAATACAATCAAAGCCATAGAGGCAGTAACGATAATTTGTGAAGTTGGGGTGAAATTATATGCCCAAAGACCAACCAAATTCATCGTTGCGATGAATAAGAAAAGCGTCATAACCAAAGGCAAGAACATTTTCACGCCTTTTGCGCCCGCAGATGAATATAAATTGTCATATACAAATTTATAAGTAGTTTCACCCAAGGCCTGTAAACGACCAGGAACCAACGCAGCTTTAGCAGATGAAGCCAACATGAAAGCAGCAGGGATTGCCGCGCCAAGAAGCAAAAATGCGCTTGCGTTTGAAAACGAAATATCAAACCCGCCAAGGTCCATCGGAACGATTTTCTCGATATGGAACTGGTGCATAGGATCGTTTGACATAAAAGCTCCGTACTTTGGGGATAACCCCGTTAATCTTCTTCTTCATCAGGAACAGCCACTGCGCTCGAAACAGATGGTGTCATCGAACGCGCCGCACGTACCAAATTTACAACCCCAGCTGCAAAACCAATTCCAAGACCAATAATAAGGCCAATTGGTGTTGACTTAAGCCAGTGATCAAAACCGAACCCCAAAAGTGCGCCGACCAAAATTGCCGAAACAAATTCACTCGCCATACGCATTCCAATAGCCATTGCGTTTGAAGTCGCGCTTCTATCAGGCTCAGGTGCCTGTTGGTGCGATTCTCTTGCAATAGCCACTTTGCGGCTCAGCTCTTCGAGAGTGTCTATGTTTGATGTATTTGGGTTTTTTTCCATGTTAATGCCCACAAAATTCCCCAAATGCACTAAAAATATGCATCCCAAAGCGGGCGCAAACTACTTTTGAGCACCCCAATAGTCAAGCCAATTTGATGTATAGAATGATAAGTTTTTTGCAGATGCAATATTTTGATTTAATTTATTGATTATAAAGGCTATTTTATAGTGCAAAAGTTTATTGCGCTGCGTCAATCATGCTCTGCGCTCGACTAAGGTCTACACTTACCACATGGGAGACACCGCGTTCAGCCATTGTTACGCCAAAAAGCCTGTCCATTCGTGCCATTGTGATGGGGTGGTGGGTGATTACTATAAATCTTGTTTCGGTTCTTTTGCGCATTTCATCTAATAGGGCACAGAATCGGTCAACATTGGCATCATCTAATGGTGCATCCAATTCATCAAGGACGGAAATTGGCGCAGGGTTTGATAAAAATACCGCAAATATCAAAGCCGATGCGGTCAATGCCTGTTCACCGCCACTCATCAAACTCATAGAGCTAAGGCGTTTTCCAGGTGGGCAGGCATAAACCTCAAGGCCGCCGCCCAATGGATCTTCATTTTCAGTAAGTGCAAGGTGCGCAGTGCCGCCACCAAAAAGACCAGTGAATAATTCAATGAAATGACCATTAACCGTGTCAAAAGCTTTTAAAAGCCTTTCTTGACCTTCTTGGTTGATTTCATCGATGGCTTTGCGCAATTTTGAAACCGCCGCCAATAAATCATCGCGCTCTTTTGAAAGGTTTTGCGCGCGCGTTGATTGTTCTTCTAATTCCTCATCGGCACGAAGGTTTACGCCGCCAATATCTTCGCGCTCTTCAAACGCTTTGGAAAGTCTGGCTTGGGCTTTTTCGGGATTTAGGGTTTTTACGCTTTCACCCAATTGGGCATCAATTAGGCGTTGTAAATCATCCGCCGCTACTTGGTGATTTTGCCAAATTTGTTCTTCTAATTCTGAAATACGCTCCTGCCATGTTTGCGATAGGATTTGGGCGGTGGCGATTGCTTCTTTGGTTGCGTTGAATGCATCTTCTTTTTTTCGTGCATCAATATGCGCCTCACGAATAGTGGTTTGCGCAACGCTTAATTTATCATCAGCAGCTTTTTTGCGCGCTTCAATTTTTGGCAGTTCGGCAAGTGCTTTTAATTTTTCTTGCTCAAGGATTTTTGGTTTTGCCTTTAATTGCTCAAGTTCAATATTGGCGTTTTCAATTTCTTTGATTAGGTTATTAAGGTGCGAATTTGATGCATCAAGGCGCTTTTGCCAATTATCGCGCGAACTAATTGCGTTATTACGGCGCTGAATTTGCCCTTCAATTTGGTGTTTTAGTGATAGTTTTTGCGATTTTATTTCGGTTAATTGCTGGTTCAATTCATTGGTTTGAATGCGAATTTGGTTTTCTTCATCTTTGAATTTTGCAATTTGTGTTTCAAATGAATTTTTATCAATATCGCCAAGCCCCGCCAATTCTTTTTCTTGGGTTTCAAGGCTTTGCTTTAATTCGCTGATTTGGTTTTTTAAAATTTCCAATTGTGAATTTGCGCGTGAATATTCGGTTTGAAGGTTTGAAATTTTATTTTGCGCGCTTGCAAATTGCTTTTGCCAATCACTAGTTTTGCTGCGCTTTGCCGATAATTTGTCACGAATTGAATTTAAAGAGGCGCGGATTTTGGCATAATTTTGCGCACTTTCATTTGCCACCTTCTCAAATTCTGGAATTTGCGCCTCAATATCTTTGATGCGATTTACTTGTTCAAGCCTTATGGCAGCAGGCATTGGTGAATTGCCAGTAATTACAAAACCATCCCACCGCAAAAGTCGCCCAGATTTTGTAACATAACGCATACCAAATGGCGGCGGCGAAATATTATCGATTTCAGCATCATCAATAATGGCAATTGATTTCAAACGCGCCAATAATTCCTTGGGCGCCTCAACCACATCTGATAAAAGTGTTTTGGGCGCATTTTGCCAATTTGGTGATACATCAATTAAGGACCAATGGTTTTCTTTTGACTTGCCAATTTGCGCATTTAAGTCATCGCCCAATGCTGCGCTTAGGGCTTTTTCAAAACCTTTTTGAACCTTGATTTGTGAAAGCGCCGAATTTACACTTTGTGGGTTGTTTTTATTAAGCGCCAAAAGACCATTTAATTCGGATTTCAGGCTTGAATATTGGTTTTGCGCATTTTGTGAATTTTTGCGCGCTTCATCTTCTTGGGCTTCAAGGTTTTTGAATTGGGCATCTAAATTGACAATTTCAGAATTAAAATCTGCGAACGCAATTTCAAGCTTCTCTAATTCATCATTTGCCAATTTAAGGCGGTTATCAGCCTCAAGGTTTATGATATTTTCATCAAGGCTTTTGGTTTTTGAAATTATTTGTGCTTTTAAATTTTCAATTTGGCGATTTGCATTATTAAATTGACGCTGCTTTTCATCAAATTGGGCACGAAATTTTGCACCATTGGCGATTATTTGGTTTAATTTTAAATTTAATTCTTCGATAGAATTTGCAAATTCATTTTCTTTTTTAGTAAATTGTGCAATTTCTTCATCGTGATTTTCAATGATTTGAATTTGTGAAAGTTCATTTTCAATTGCCATAAGTGAGTTTTTGGCATCTTCGATAATTTCATTTTCACGCGCAATATCGCGATTTAATTTTGCGATTTGATTGCCGCAATTTTCAAGCTTTTCATTTAATGCATCTTCTTCGCGGGCAAAATCTTGGGCGCGGTTTTCAATTTGGCGCAAGATGGCATCCGCCAATGCTTGTTCTTCTAAAAGTGGCTTTAGCCCTTCTTCAACTTCTTCAAGTGCACGATTGGCGCGATTAAGGGCAATTTGCGCATCAGTATTTTGATTGGTTGCAATTTTAAGACTTGTCGCGACTTCTTCAAGCGATGCCTTAAAGCCATTTAGTTTTTGCAATACCAAATACATTTCAAGACCACGAATTTGCCCTTGTAAATTTCGGTATTTTTGCGCGCGCACCGCTTGTTTTTTTAGGCTTGAAATTTGATCTTCCATATGGATGATAATTTCGCCGATGCGCTCTAAATTTGCTTCTGTGGCGTTTAACTTGTTTTGCGCTTCGTGGCGGCGCGCCTGTAGTCCTGAAATGCCCGCAGCCTCCTCAAGAACCTTGCGGCGATTTTCGGGGCGTGCATTTATTAGTTCAGAGATTTGCCCCTGACGCACAAGGGCAGGGGAATTTGCACCCGATGAAGCATCGGCAAACATTAATTGAATGTCTTTGGCGCGAACCTCTTTGCCATTAATTTTAAATGTTGAACCCGAATTACGCTTAATTTTGCGCGAAATTTCCAAATTTGGCGTGTATTTGAATGGTTCTGGAGCAAGGTTTTGGGTATTGTCGATTTTGATTATAACTTCGGCAATATCGCGCGGTGGGCGATTATCAGTTCCAGCGAATATAACATCATCCATATCTGCGCCGCGTAAAGCCTTGGCAGATGTTGCGCCCATTACCCAACGCATAGCCTCTAATATGTTGGATTTACCGCAACCATTTGGGCCAACAATACCTGTTAAACCTTGTTCGATGGGAAGATGAACACCATCAACAAAAGATTTAAAGCCAGTTATTTTGACCTCAGTAATTTTCACTTTTTCTTTTTTCCAACTGGTTTTGCTGCCGGTGCTGCGATTGCTTTATCTAAAACTTTGCTAAAAGATGCAAAATCATAATCCTCAATATCTTTTGGCCCAAGAAATTTTCCGTTTAATATGAAAGCAGGTGTGCCGGTCATATTAAATTCTCTGTCGCCATTTTGCGCAACATTAATTATATGCTGACGCATTTGCTGATTATTTAGACAATTCTCTATTGTATCTTTGTCAAGCCCTGTTCGCGCTTTTGTTATTCGTGTAAGGATATTTAGTGCGCCACTATCATTTTGCGCAGCGTTCATAATGGCGCTTTGATTGTTGAAAAAATCCTCAATAACTTGGTAGCGTTTAACGCCTGCACAATCGGCCATCAATTGCATAGCAATAGATAGATTTAATGGTTCTGTAGGTAAGGTTCGAAACGCATATTTCACTTTACCAGTAATCACATATTTTTGGTGAATTTTAGGATAGGTTTCGCGCGCAAAATGCCCACAATGAATACAAGTCAAAGAGCCATATTCAATCAAAGTAACTTTAGCAGCAGGATCACCAAGGAAATATTCTTTTGGTGCAATCTGCCCATTTTGTGCATTCAAATTTACTGCGCCAAACAATATGGTTCCAGCAATTAAAGCTGATAAAGTGCGGCGCGTATATTTTGAAAAATGGGCAGATTTCATTCTATCACCTATTTAGCTTTTGCAATTGCCGCATCTAATGCTTTTGCCATTTCGGCATATTCATAACCTTTGCCATCTGGCGGCGTATAAGTTGCACCATTGATAAGAATGGTTGGCGTACCAGTTACTTTATCATGTTCAGAACCATATTGGGTAATTTCAGAAAGAATTCTTTGTTTTTCTTTGTCTTTAAGGCAATTTTCAAAATCACTATCACTCATACCTGCTGATGCGGCAACTGTCATAAGTGATTTTACGCCTGCACCTGCTTGCGCTTGAACAAAAATATCTTTTTGATTGCTCATTAATGCACCGATTACTGCCTCACGTTTATCTTTGGCAACGCAACGTGCAATAAGATGACCAGCAGTTGCAAGTTCAACAGGTTGGGTTGGGAATTCGCGGAAAACATAGCGAACTTTGCCAGTTTTTACATAATTTTCCATAATTTGCGGAATAATATCTTTTTGGAAATCTGCGCAATGTGGACACATAACAGATGCATATTCAACCATAACAACTTTGGCATCTTTTGAGCCTTCGGGAAGGTCACTTGCAATTTCGTATGGGGTTGAGCCAGCTTTTGTTGCACTGCCACCTTTATCGCCACTATTGCAAGCAGATAACGTTAAAAGCGACATTGCCGCCATTGAAGCGCCAAAAATACTTAGTGCACGTTTTGTAATTCCAAATTTCATTTTTCACTCCGAGGGAAAAGAATCAGATTTTTTCATAAAACTTATGGTAGGTTTTGAATATAGCAATTAAGCATACGAATTGTGTTTTTTAAATGCTCATTTTCAATATGATTTATAGTTTCTTCTATTTTTGCACTTTCATGCGCATCAAGTGGTTTTAGTTTTGCCTTTTTTTGTTCTGGTTTTGGTAACTTGGTTTGAACCATATTTAATTTTGTAAGCTCTATACCAATTGCCAAAGATGCCATTCCCAATATTTCTTTGGAACGCATTTGTAATAATGGGCTTGCGGCGCCAACAACTTTTAAATGTAAAGTCTTACCACTTATGGCGTCGGGAAATGATAATTTGGCGATATTTTCGCCCATTATTTCACGCCATTTTTCTTTTAAATTTTGTAATTGTGCTGATTTATTATCTTTGGCATTTGGCGCAAATTGTTTGGCTATTTTGCCCAAATCGCGTGAGCCGCCAAAATTACCACGCCCACGCTTTATTGACAAAAATTTAAGCGCAAGACTTTCATCAGCTTGGTTTAATTTTTTTGGTCTTTGAATTTTCTGCTTGGGTAAATGCATAATTTACCCAAGCATAAGAAATCGATTTTGGCAATTAGGCTGCCATTTTTTGACGCATTTGGTGGCGTAAAAAATCAATAGGTACAAGGCCTTTATCAGTGCGATAATGCCAATATGTCCAACCATTACACGCAGGTGACGATTGAACCGCCGCACCAATACGGTGAATAGAGCCAATTTTATCACCGCACATAATAGAACCATCAGAGCGAACACGCGCAGCAACTTCGCCTTTTGGTGAATAGATTGCATCACCTGCGCGCAAAATACCTTGCTCAACTAATGAACCAAAGGGAACGCGAACTTCTTCTTTTTTAGATTTTAATGGTGTTACATCTTCTAATGATGCAGGAACAACATTGGCAATGCGTTGGTTCGCGGCAAGTGCATAACCTTCATCACGTTCAAGACCAATCCAATTGCGCCCCAAAGCTTTAGCAACTGCACCAGTTGTGCCAGAGCCGAAGAATGGATCCAAAATCAAATCATTTGGTTTGGTTGCTGCGGTAATTACGCGGTGCAACAATGCCTCTGGCTTTTGGGTTGGGTGAACTTTTTTGCCAGTAATATCTTTTAAACGCTCCCCGCCATTGCAAATTGGGATTGACCAATCGGAACGCATTTGAAGATCATCATTCAAAACTTTAAGCGCATCATAATTAAAGGTGTATTTTTTCTGATTTGGTGTTTTGGTTGCCCAAATCATAGTTTCATGGGCATTGGTAAAGCGTGTGCCTTTGAAATTTGGCATTGGGTTGGTTTTGCGCCACACAACATCATTCAAAATCCAAAAGCCTAAATCTTGCATAATTGCGCCAACGCGGAAAATATTGTGATAAGAACCGATAACCCAAATTGTGCCAGTGTCAGATAAACAATCACGTGCCGCAGATAACCATTCGCGCGTAAATTTATCATAGGTCGCAAAATCGGCGAATTTATCCCAATCATCATCAACCGCGTCAACTTTGGAATTATCAGGACGGGTCAAATCGCCGCCAAGTTGAAGATTATATGGTGGGTCGGCAAAAATCATGTCTGCACAGCCTTTTGGAAGGCTTTTCATGATTTCGATGCAATCGCCAAGGTGAATTTTATTTACAATATCGTCTGTCAATTGATGCCCCCGAATGGAATTCATTTTGCTGGTTTTCGAATTCTTCGAAGGTCACACGCATTTTGCGCTTATTGGAATAGGGGCATTAGAATCCTTTTTTATTAACAAAAGATTCACGGCGAATCAAAAAACGAATCAATGCGAATCATTTTTGCAGTTGAATGTAAAAATTATAAAATTACTCGCTTTTTCCGCCGCGTAGCCATGATGGGACGGGCGGTGGTGGGGCCATTTTGTGGGTTTCGGTTTGGAATTTATCGCTTTCGCCCGAAAGAATATATTTTGTATTTTTTGCCACCGCCTCACAAAGGCGATTTACCCATTCAAAGTCCGCGCTTGAGAAATCGGATAAAACATGCCCTGTAACTTTTTCTTTTCCTGGGTGACCAATTCCTAGGCGAACGCGGCGGTAATCTGAGCCTAATTGTGCAGAAATTGACTTAAGGCCATTATGACCCGCCGTGCCGCCACCAGTTTTAAGGCGGCAACGCCCTGGTTCAAGTTCAAGTTCATCATAATAAACAATGATATTCTTGGGGGGAATTTTAAAAAATGTTGCAAATCCACCAACCGAGCGACCAGATTCATTCATATAAGTCTGTGGTTTTAATAAGAGGCATTTTTCGCCGTTTATTTCACCTTCGCGATAAAGCCCCTGAAGCTTTTGTTTTTCAGTGCCGAAATTATATTCGCGCGTAATTGCATCGGCAGCCATAAAACCAATATTATGGCGGTTTTTTTCATATTGTTTAGTGGGATTTCCAAGGCCGACAAGTAGATACATTTTTTCTTCCTAACAATAAAAAAGGGCTTTGGAAACCCAAAGCCCTTTTGAAAATTCATTAAATAAGAATTAGCCTTCAGCTGTTTCTTCTGCTGCTTCTTGTGCGCCGCCGCGTGATGCGATTGAAGCGATTGTGAAGTTTTCATTGCGGTTATGTGGGCGTGCGCCTTCTGGCATTCTTGCGTCAAGAATGTGGAATACATGGCCCAAATCTTTACCAGCTAAATCAACAACAATTTCTTCTGGGATCATTGCCGCAGGAACGTCAAGTTTCACAGTGTGGCTTACAACATTCAATACGCCGCCACGTTTCATACCAGGTGAAGTATCTTGGTTTTTGAAGTGAAGTGGAACATCAACAGTGATAACAGATTTTTCATCAACGCGATAAAGGTCGAAGTGAACCGGCATATCAGTTACAACATCCCATTGAATTGCTTTAGGAATAACTGGCTGGTGTTCGCCATTATATTCTAAATCAACCATGTGCGCGATAAATTTGCCCGAACGAATGGCTTTCAAAAGTTCATTTTGCTTAGCAGAAATAGCAACTGGATCTTTGCCGCCGCCATACAAAATACCTGGAACTTTACCTTCGCGACGAACAGCACGCGCGCTACCTGTGCCTGTGTTCTCACGGACTTCTACATTAATTACGATACCGGTCATTGACCTTATCTCCTAATTTGAATTTATATAAAGCGCGCTTATTCCCTAGGAACTTGGGGCATTTTTGCCCAAGTTTCCGCATCGCAAAGTCTAAGCACACCAAACGGAAGCGGCGCACATAGCGCAAACCCATGTTTTAAGCAAGCCTTTAGCCATAATTTGAGGCAGTGAATTATTCTTGGAATAGCTTTTTACAAAGCTTAATTGCAAGATCATCACTACCGACATAGCGTAGGTTTTTTGATTTACCTTCAACAGCGCGCACTTTTGCCATTTGTTTTAAAACATTTGGCCTTATTTGCGATATTATAAGCATTATTTTGGCTTTGCGTAATTTTACGATAACATCCAAAAGGGCGGCAATTCCCGAACTATCAATATAAGGAACATCTTTCATATTAAGGATAAGTGCTTTTGGTTGTGCGCTCATGCTTTCAAGGGCTTCTACGAATGCACCTGCGGCACCAAAAAATAAGGGGCCATCAAGTTTAAAGGCTTCAACATTGGGTGGTAATTTGGCGCGCAATTCGCCCAATGCATCTTCATTACTATCCTTAAGTGATGTATTATCACTCATGGCTTTCATGAATAGGATTGCAGATAATAATACACCAACTTCAACCGCAACGGTCAAATCGGCAAAAATCGTAAGGAAGAAGGTGAGGGTTAAAACAATCCTATCGCCATTTTCCGAATAAAGGAAAAGGCGATAAACCCGATCAATTTCTGCCATATTCCATGCAACAATCATCAAAATTGCCGATAAAGTCGCAAGCGGTATATAGCTTGTTAGTTTTCCTGCCAATAAAAGTATTATCAGTAAAAGGGTTGCATGTAATGCACCTGCAATTGGTGAATAAGCACCCGCGCGAATATTGGTTGCCGTGCGCGCAATTGCACCAGTTGCAGGAAGGCCGCCTGTTATCGCACTCATGAGGTTTGCAAAACCTTGCCCCATTAATTCAGCATTGGGGCGGTGTTTGCCGCCCGTCATACCATCGGCAACAACGGCTGATAAAAGGCTTTCAACACCTGCCAAGAATGCAATTGTTGCCGCAGATGGGAAAAGCGCACTAATTGTTTCCATATCAATTTTTGGAAATACAATTTTTGGTATTGAGGTTTGCAAAACCCCGAACTTTTCACCCACAGTTTGCGCAGGCAAATGAAGGAAATATACGGCAATCGAACTTGCAATAACTACAATTAAAAAATATGGGTAATTTGGTTTTATTCTGCGGATAATAACGATTACAAAAAGGCTAAA
>CAZKYS010000012.1:0-33994 GCA_964557085.1 uncultured Caulobacteraceae bacterium | reverse complement strand
ACTGTGTATAACTCGTCCAGTCCTCCACCGTAGGTGGAGGTTTTTTCATTAGAATCAAAAAGCGCCCTTGGGCGCTTTTTTTAATACATACCCGCATTTGGCAACATTGCGGGTAGTTTTTTGCCCATTATGCTTTCAAGCCATAGGCCAGTTTCGATTAGTTTTTCCATATCAAGACCGATTTCGATACCGCTTTTGAAAAGCATATAGGCCAAATCTTCGGTTGGTATATTGCCCGTGGCTTTTGGGGCAAATGGGCAGCCGCCAAGACCGCCAAGTGATGAATCGAGGATGCGAACACCTGAAGAATACGCCGCCCATGCATTGGCGATACCAGTGTTGCGTGTATTGTGGAAGTGTGCGCGAAGTGGGATATCGCCCAAATGCGGTTTTACCATTTCAATCAGCGCCGAAACTTGCGCGGGAACAGCAACACCAATTGTATCGGCAAGGGCGATTTCGCGCGGATTTGCCGCCGCCAAGATTTTCACAATTTCAACAACATGTTTTGGATCTGTTGGCCCATCAAAGGGGCAGCCAAAGGCAGTTGAAATTGTTACCTGCCCTGTTCGCCCCGCATCATGCGCCATTTTAACAATATTTGCGGCAATATGCGCACTTTCAATTGAGGTTTGCCCTTGATTACGCATTGCAAAACCATCGGATGCACAGGCCACAGCACCCAATTCATGAACTTTGGTTTGCAGGGCACGTTCGGCACCACGTTCATTCAATACAAGGCCAATATAGGTCGCATCGCGCGTATAATCTAAGCCCGCAATTACATCTTCGGCATCCGCCATTTGCGGAACGCGTTTTGGATTTACAAAACTTGCAACTTCTATGCGCTTTATACCTAAATCAAGGGCGCGATTAATAAGGGCAATTTTATTTTGGGTTGAAATAATTTCAGGTTCATTTTGCAAACCATCGCGCGGTGAAACTTCGATGATTTCAACTTTCTCACCCATTATTCTTCATCCCCGCCTTTTTCTTTATCTTTTTTTGCCCGCTCTTCCTTACTCATTGGTTTTGGTGCATCGGCTTTAATTTGGCGTGCTTGTAATGATAGGGCTTCTGATTTTGCGGCGCGTTCATCATCACAACTTACTTTTTTTGCAAGAAGTGGAATATATGCGGTTGCGCAGAAACTTCCTGTATCAACTCTTACGCCTTCAATTTTATCGGCGGCAAAATCGGCATCACGGTTTAAAACTTGTGATGAAAGCGCCGCCCTTTCGCGGGCATTAATTTCGCGGGCATAAAACACCAATGCCGCACTATCATTTGAGCGCATCATTAAGCCCGCGGCAGATGCCCAATGTTTAACCCCTTCGGTTAAAGGTTTTGAATTTACGCTTCCTGAAAAATATAATTTACGTGCTATAACACTTTCGGCGGCAAAATATGCCTCGGCACGGCGCAGGTCTTGTGTTTCGAGCGAATAAAAACCAAGGCTTTTGGCTGCTTCAAGGCTTTGTTTCATGCCATCAGTATCGGTGGCGGAATTTTCATAAACATTTTGCCACAATTTTGCAGCGCCAGCCATATCACCCGCTTCTTTTGCCACTTTGGCTTTTTGTAAAACCAAATCATTTGCTGCCTTAATTGCCGCATAATCAATAACTGGCGGCGGCGGGGGTGCAGGCGGCGGCGCAACAACAGGCGGCGGCGCAGTTTCGGTTTTAATTGCCGCAACCGTTTCAACACTTACAGGTTTCTTTGGTGATGGTTTTGCCGCAACCGCCTTTGGGCGCGCAATTGCGCCATTTGGCATCATAGCAATTGCTGCAATAGACGATGCTAAAATCGAAAAGTAAATTTTAGATATTTTCAAAACCATGCCCTTATTTTTACCAATGCAATCATTGCATCGGTATAATAGTGTTCCAAACCTGAACCAACTTATAATGATTTTAGTCACTTACCAACAATTTGCAAATCAGCAAGGCAGAAAAATACTAAATTTAATTTTAGTTTTTAAAATATTGCTTGGGAATTATGCATTCCCAAGCAAATATCTTATTTAACTTCTTTAATTGCAATTGCCGCGCCACCACCAGGGGCAAGGAAAACTTCCATATTGGTTGTTACATCAACTGGCTTTTTCTCTATAGTGATTGCAAATTGATTTGTGCGATAATCAGCGCCATCGCCATCACGATAAATTTCGGCAATATATTTTTTCTTTGGATCAAGGAAATTAAAGTTTAAATTTACTTTACGGCCAATTTCATCTGTAACCGCACCGATAAACCAATTATTCGAATTCCTGTCTTGGCGTGCAATAACTGCATAATCACCAATTTCACCAGCAAGCATTTTGGTTTTTTGCCAATCGGTTGGAACATCTTTGATAAATTGGAAGGCATCTTTGTGTTTTTCATAATTCTCAGGCAAATCAGGAACCATCTGAACTGGACTATAAAGAACCACATAATCTGCCAATTGACGCGAAATAGTGTTCAATATTTTTTGACCGCCGCGACCGCGTAAAGATAAAACCCCAGGGGTAAAATCAAATGGGCCAGAAAGCATGCGTGTAAAAATCAAATTTGGTTCATGCTCTGGCGGGTTTGGTGGAACACCCCATGCATTATATTCCTGCCCACGCGCACCCTCACGCGAAACCCAATTAGGATAAGTGCGGCGAAGGCCCGTATCTTTTATTGGTTCGTGTGGATTGATTGCAACTTGATGTTTTGCAGCTTCAGTCACAACTTTTAAGTGATGCACACTCATACGTTGCCCATCATGCCATTCATTTTGCTTAACGCCATTATCGCATGCAATCACGCCACCTGCATCTTGCACATAGCCTGTTTTAACCGCTTTGATGCCGTATTTTTCATCGAAAGCAAGGGCTTTATCCAATTGCGCCTCATAATTACAAATATTTGCCGAAGTTTCATTATGCCCCATAATGAAAACACCTTTTGATTTTGCATATTCAGATAGATATTTGATATCAAAATCTGGATATGGTTTATCGAATTTGAATTTGTCACCATTGGCAACCCAATCACCATCCCAGCCTTCATTCCAACCTTCAACCAAAACGGCCTTGAAACCATTTGCAGCGGCAAAATCAATATGCTTTTTGGTGTTTTCAGTGGTCGCGCCATGTTTTGCGCCCGATTCCCAAGATTTTGTATCAAGGTGCATTTGCCACCAAACACCGGCGTATTTCATTGGTTTAAACCATGAAACATCGCCTAATTTATTTGGTTCATTCAAATTAAGTTCAAGATTGCTTTCATAAAGGCCACCTGCTGTGTCAGAAATTCTTATTGTACGCCATGGGGTATCAAATGGCGCAGCGCGGCGAACTTTTACCCCATCTGACCCCGGTGCTAATTGTGTGCGCAAAGTTTGGTTTTCAGTTCGGCGAAGCCACATAGAAGAATAATTCACCAAAGAAGCCTCATGGAAAGACATATAGATGCCATCTTTGGTTTTGATTGTTATTGGCGTGTGCGCTTGGGTTACTTCTGAAAGTGGGGTTTTGCGATATAATTGCTCATAACGATTTGGTTCACCCGCAGGTATCCATAAAGCTTCTGATTTTTGGGCAATATTGAATTCTGTCATCTCATCTTCAATTTGCACTTCACCCATATTTTTATCAGGGAAAGAATATCTAAAGCCAATGCCGTCATTAAAGGCGCGGAAAGTAACACTTATTGAACGATGCTTTTCGCCTTTTTCAATAAAGTCCATTTTCAATTCATTGTGATTATCAACCACATAACGGCTTTCGCCCCATGGCAATTCCCATGTCTCATTATGTGCATCAGTTTTCGCACCTTTAAATTCAAGACCGCGTTCAACACGGCCCGAACCTTTAAGCAAAAATGCCATTACCGATGGCGAAACTAATTGATTGCCATAACGTGAAACCGAATAAAGAATGCGCCCATCATTATCTTGTTCAACATCAATTTCGATTGATTTATCTGGCGATAAAACCTTGCCCAAAATTTCGGCACGTGCAGCATCACTTAATCCAAGCGCCATAAAGGCAGCAAGAATCATCGAGTATTTGTTTAAAATTTTGGTCATGATTTTTCCCTTGTTTTATCCCGCATTTGCAGGTTGTTTTGTGTAAATTTCAAAAATTTTCACTTGAAAAGCATTATAAATGCTGATTATATGATTTCAAGATGTAAAATTTTGCAAAGATGAATTGGGCGGGCTTAAATTAAAAAATGAAAAATGACCTCAAAAAACTAGAGGACTTGGCAAGCCTTGCTGGCGTTTCTATTGCAACTGTTTCACGGGCTTTATCTGATAGTCCTGCGGTAAATACTGCAACTAAAAAGCGTATTTGGCAATTGGCACTTGCCAATAATTATCCTTTTAGGCGCTATACACCTGCTGGCCCATTGGGTGCGGAGGCAACAATTGCGATTGTAATCCCACGCCCGCAAGCACGTGAACCAAAATTATCAGATCCGTTTGTTTTGGAATTAGTTGCCGCAATTGGCGAGGCTGCGCGTGAGCGCGGTTGCGACTTCCTTGTTTCCCATGTTTCACCATCATCGCATGATGATTTGGTTGAAGTAATGGAAACAAACCGCGCAGATGGTGTTATTTTCCTTGGGCAATCTGGCCTTCATGAAGAATTTAATGCTTTGGCAGAAAATAGCCGTAAATTTGTGGTTTGGGGCGCTGAATTACCTGGGCAAAAATATTGCTCCGTTGGGTCGGATAATTTTGTTGGTGGTCGCCGCGCGACCCGCCATTTAATTCGCTTAGGCCGTAAAAAAATTGCATTCTTAGGTGATACAATCGCACCCGAAGTTATGCAGCGCCATCAAGGTTATATTGAGGCCTTGCGTGAAAGCAATATTAGCGTTGATGACAAACTAATTTTGCCAACCCATTTTGATGTTGAATCTGGTGAGGCAAGCGTGAATGAATTACTTGGTGAAAATATCGAATTTGACGCAATTGTTGCAGCATCGGATATGATTGCCATTGGTGCAATTCGCGGCCTTCAAAAATCTGGCAAAAGCGTTCCCAAAGATGTTTCAGTCATCGGTTATGATGATGTTCAATTTGCGCGCCTTTCACTTCCTGCACTAAGCACAATTTCACAGAATGTTGAAAAAGCAGGAAAATTATTGGTATCAAAACTTATTTCAAGTGGCGGCGCAGCCGATTTACCATCGGAACGCGTGCCAACGGAATTAATCGTGCGCGATACTTGCGGCGCATAATTGTGTTTGGCAAATGGAATTTACGCCATTTGCCAAGAAAACTAATTATTTTATAATTAAAGCGCCCAATGCAGGAATTGTATTTTGATTTGCGCCATTGGCAGCAAATAAGATTTCGCCCAATGAGTTAATCTTTGGCATTGCAATTTCTTTATCACCAAAATTAAAAATGCAATGAATGACATCGCCATCATATTCGCGGCGAATTATCAAAGCATCATCATTGGTTTCTAAAATCGCTAAATCACCCCATAATAATGCGCCATTGGTTTGGCGAACATTCAAAATATTGCGCGTAAAGTTTAGAATTGAATTTCTATCTTTTTCCTGTGCGGCAACAGATTTTGCGAAATGGCGTTTATCAATTGGAAGCCATGGTTCAGAGCCACCAAAACCTGCATTATCACCATCATCCCAAATCATTGGTGTGCGAGCGCCATCACGACCCAAGGTTTTTGGCCAATTTTTTATAGCCTCTGGGTCAACTAAACGCTCAAACGGAACATCGGCCTGCTCAAGGCCAAGTTCTTCACCTTGATAAATAAATATATTACCACGCAAACTTGCAAGTAAAATTGCGCAAAATCTTGCCATATCACCTAAATCGCGCCCTTTTGCCCAGCGCGATATTGCGCGCGGTGCATCATGGTTTGAAAAGGCATAACTTGGCCACTCACTAAAGCCTTGATTATTCCATTCATTTAGCGATTGAATTACCAAATCCTTGGTTAATTCATCGGCATATAAGAATTTAAAACCATAGGCCGTATTAAGGCGCTTTTCACCTTGGGTGAAGGTTTTCATCTCTGTGAGGGCAAGTTCGCCGCCCACTTCGGCAACCGTAAAGCGCCCTTCATATGAATTAATTAATGCCGCCAAACGTTCCAAAAATGCGGGAATATTTGGATGCGACATTGAATAGATTTTATCTTGATAATCAAATGGGCGGGTTCGTGGCCCTGGGCGCGGATTTACTGGATTATCGCGTAATTGCGGGTCATGCATACCAAAATTAAGCGCATCAAGGCGGAAGCCATCAACCCCTTTTTCTAACCAAAATTTTGCAACTTCGATAATTGCGTTTTGAACATCTGGATTATGAAGGTTTAAATCTGGTTGTTCGGGTAAGAAATTATGGAAATAATATTGATTACGCCTTGCATCCCATTCCCATGAACAGCCATGAAATACAGATTGCCAATTATTTGGCGGGCTGCCATCTGGTTTTGGGTCGGCCCAAACATACCAATCAGACTTTGGATTATCCTTGCTTTCACGTGATTGGGCAAACCAAGAATGCGCATCAGATGTGTGTGAATAAACCTGATCAATAATTACTTTAAGGCCGCAATCATGTGCTTTTTGCAAAAGATTTTCAAAATCTTGCATTGTTCCAAACATTGGATCAATTCCGCAAAAATCAGCAACATCATAGCCGAAATCTTTCATTGGTGATGTGAAAAACGGCGAAATCCAAATCGCATCAACACCAAGACTTGCGATATATTCAATTTTTTCTGTTATGCCTTTTAAATCGCCAATACCGTCATTATTGCTATCTTTAAAGCTGCGCGGATAGATTTGATATATTGTTGCGCCACGCCACCATGGCAGGCTTGCAATTGATTTTGCTAATGTTCCCATATTAGTCATTTTATTCATTTATCTACCTTGCAGATTGCATATTCTAATGGCGCCAATTCAACCTTCAAAACCGCACTTGCATCACTTGACGACGCGCAATTTCCATATAGGCTTTGCCAAACACTATTTTTGAAATTTGTTTTTATATTCTCATTGATTGTTTTTGTTGATGTATTGAACGCAAGTAATATTTCATTCCCCTTAGCGTCAAATCTTGAAATCGCCAATATTCCAGGTGCATTATTAGTTTTTCTTATTGTTTGACTACCGCCCATCAAAGCAGGATTATTGCTGCGGATTTTTGATAATTGCGAAATTTGCAAATAGAGCGGGTGTTTTTCATTAAAGTTTGCCACCGCATTGGTTGAATTGCTACCCAATAATTTATTATCATTATAAATCGCAACTTTTGATGCAAACATATCTTCGCGGGCATCTTGGTCACGCCCATCGCCAACAAATCCTTGTTCATCGCCTGAATAAATTGTTGGTGCGCCGCGCAATGTAAACAACATTGCATTGGCAAGTTTTACACGCGCAAAAATATCTTCATCAGATGTTGAATTTTTCAAATCTTGCTTAAGGCGCATTCCAATACGCCCCATATCATGATTTGAAACAAAGGTTTGTAATTGCAATGCGGTTTTATAACCATTCGCATAAAGTGCATCACCATTATATAAATCATTGAAAATATCGGTTGGCGCATTATCACCCAATGCAAATAATACCGCGCTTTGAAATGAAAAGTCCAAAACCGATGGCATTTTATCGCGCTTTGTATAAATCGCCAAAGAGCCAGGGTTCACACCTTCATTGGCAACTTCACCAAAAATATGAAAATTATTAATGCCATTTTTCGCGGCACGCTTTTTCATTGCAGGCACAAATTTTTGCCAAAAAATAGGCTCCATATGCTTTACGGTATCGATGCGGAAACCATCGACTTTATATTTATCAATCCACTGGCCATAAATTTCAATAAAGCCACGAATAACGCGCGGATTTGATGCATCAAGATCATCAAGACCAGAAAAATCACCCAATAGAGAGCTTTCGCCCCACCACGCACTATTACCGCGATTATAATAATATTTCGGGTCATTAAGCCATTTAGGATTTTTTACATTTTCCTCACCCTTTGGAATGTAGGGCGTGTATGCTTTATCAGGATAATCATTGCGGTCACGATAGGTGCAATCCATACATTCCTTATATTGAATAACGTCCGCAGTGTGATTTGCAACAATATCCATATAGACTTTCATGCCACGCGCATGGGCGGCATCAACAAATTCTTTAAATTCTTTTTCAGTTCCCAAATGCGGGTCAATAGTTGTGAAATCTGTAATCCAATAACCGTGATAAGCGGCGCTTTCATCACCTTTTGGCCCCTGAACAGGTTTGTTTTTAAAAATTGGCGCAAGCCAAATTGCCGTAGCGCCCATATTTTGAATATAATCAAGGCGCGACATCAAACCTTTTAAATCACCGCCATGATAAAAACCCTTTGCACTTGGATCAAAACCCGTTTGCAACCTATCACCTGTCAGGCCACCCGTATCATTAGATTTATCCCCATTTTCAAACCTATCGAGCAATAGGAAATAGGTGATTTCATTTTCAGGTTGGCGCGTTTCAATTTTCGGCGCAGCAAACGAATTAGAAGCAATTAAAATACCCATTAAAGATGCCGAAAGTGAAAATAATGACTTTGTAATTTTATTTGACTTTAAACGCATTCCTTCACCCAATGAAAAAGACATCTTAACAATAAATCCCGCACCCCCTGCCTAGACTGGGGAAGCGGCAGAGGATGCAGAAACAGAAACAAAGCGGTGAGTTTATTTGTCGCCTAACAAGCGATAAAAGTCTTCTCCCTCACCTTGTTTGCAAGGCTATTATTTTATGGAAATACTTTGCATTAAAAAACTTATGTTGTCTATAAATAATTTGCAAAAACATGAAAAAGTGACATCATTAAATTCTATATAATGCAATATATTGTTATTTATATCGGCTATTAATGTTTTTTTTCCAATTTAAATTTTTTGTAAAAATTTGCAAAATTTATCTATTTATAACTTTGTCAAACTATAAATGTTTATCTTCAGAATAATTAAAGGGCTGAAACAATGAAGTTATTGGCTGTAAGCCTTCCTGTTCGCGGATTATCGTCTTGGTTTGATTTTTCATATAGTGCGCAATGGAGAACATATGACGGATAGATTGCAACGCGATTATATTTAAATGGGACGCTATGAAATAATTCAAAATCTGGCGTATCAGCACCTGTATAATTTGTTAAATTATTTGCGCCATCATTTTCAAGCCACTTAGTTACATAATCACGATATTCTTCAACTCTATTGGGGCTTATGGATTCATATCCAGTTGGTATATGCCTAAAAAAACCTGTGCCGCCTGTTTGATTTTTGTTCATATAATGAACCATCGCAATATGGTTGAATTCGGCTCTATCATAATGAGGAATTTTCTGCCAAGGGCTAAATTCTTCTAATGGCAAAGTTGTTAAGCCCCAGAAACCATTAATCAGTAATTTTTGTTGTTTAGGAATGTTAAAGGCACGCAAAAACGGCTCCCTTAACCCCTCTATTATTTTTTGATTGTATTCTGGGGGGAGTTTAGCATTTAGCCCCGGATAATATGTTTCTTTGGGTTTTAACCATTGCGAACTTGCTGCAATCTCAACTAATTCATCGGGGTTTAATACCAAATCATCAATAATTAATAATGGCTGTTCTTCGTTACCAATACGCAAAAAACTTATTTTTAAATCTGGGTTAAGCTCTATCATTTCATCAACATGAATAATTAATTTAGTGGCTTTGCAGCAAAACTGCGGGCGATAAAAGCACCATGGCTTGGCATATTTTCAACGGCATTATCCATAATGCTTTTAAGATTAGCCATATAGTTTTCAATATCTATTGGGTTAATTGTCTCAACAAATGGATGCGCAGATTTTGGCATTATACCCTGACCCACCATCACCTGAAGCCAACTTGTAACTTTAAATATGTCGTTTTCTTTTTCATTTATAATGCCCGCCTCACGAAAAAGCTCTATTCTGTGCTTTAAACTATCCATTATTGGTTTATTGCGCATATCATCCCAAAACTTTTCGCCATTGCGTTCATTCGCATGATAATGCAAAACGATAAAATCACGAATATAATCAAACTCACTTGTCATGTAATAATTATATTCATTTCGCAAATGTTGGTTTTCACCATTATGCGGGAATAAATTTATTAATTTAACAATGGCAGATTGAATTAAATGAATTGCTGTAGATTCTAATGGCTCCAAAAATCCTGATGATAATCCAATTGAGATACAATTTTTATTCCAAAACTTTTTACGTCGACCCGTAGTAAATTTTATCATTCTAGGTTCAGCCAGCGGTTTGCCATCTAAATTTCTAAGCAGAATGTCATTTGCTTCGTCATCGCTCATATAATCAGAACAATATACATGGCCATTGCCAGTTCTGTGTTGCAATGGAATTCGCCATTGCCAACCAGCTTTTTGCGCACTCGATCGCGTATAAGGTGTAATTGGGCGAACACTTTCACAAGGAACGGCAATTGCACGATTTACAGGTAGCCAATCTGAAAAATCTTCAAAGCCAGTTTTTAATGCGCCCTCTATCAAAAGCCCTTTAAATCCAGAACAATCAATAAAGAATTGTCCATCAATCTGGCTTCCATTTTCAAGTTTAATGCCCTCTATATTTCCAGTTTGTGCATTTAAAATTACGTCACAAACTTTACCTTCTACGCGTAAAACACCGCTTTTTTCAGCAACATTTCTAAGGTATTTTGCATATAGGCTTGCATCAAAATGAAAGGCATGAACCAGGCCTGCAACTGGCGTGTCTGTAATCCACGGTATTCTATCAAATTTATTCTGACGAATCGCAAGGTTGTTTAAGCTATAATCCCATAAAGAATCTTTTGAACCATTAAGCGCGCGATTTATCCAATAATGATGAAAATAGATATATCCAAGATCTTTACCAATTGGGCCAAAATCATGGTGATATATATGCCCTTTTTTAAACCAATCCTTAAATTGTATACCTAATTTTATTGTGCCTTGGGTGTTTTTTAAAAAATCATCTTCATCAATTCGAACTAGGTCATTAAATGTTTTAATAGTTGGAATCGTTGCCTCGCCAACACCAACAATTCCAATTTCATCAGATTCAACCAAAGTTATTTTTACACGTGGGCCCATAACTTTTGCAACTGCTGAGGCACACATCCAACCAGCAGTTCCACCACCTACTATAACAAGGCTTTTGATATTTTGGCTTTCCATCATTTTTCCTAATATACTTTTATTTGTTTCTAGCGGATTTTTTACAAAAAAAACACCTGCCACATTTATTGCGGCAGGTGTTTAATTTTTAAAACTCTAAATAAAATTAGAATTTATAGCCGACAGATAATGTATAGGTTGCACCATATTTCTCGTATTTGAGAACATTTTCAGGGTGGCCTTTATTGGCATAAGTAAAGAATGGCTCATTAGTTAAGTTTGAACCAGAAAGATTGATTGACAATCCTTTTAACTTGCCTTCTTGGAAATTATAACCAAGTTGCGCATCTGTTATAGATTCAGAAGCAACCCAAACATAAGTCAAAGAATTGTCATATGCAGGGACTTCACCGATGAAGTCACCACGGTATCTTTGACTTACACGTGCCGAGAAGCCCGCTTTTTCATAATATATTGTGGCGTTTATATTCTTCTTAGAGAAGCCAGGAACCTCAAGTTTGAAGCCAGGTAAAGGCTCTACTTGAGATTGGTTAAATGCGCCAGAAACAATCACACCAAAGCCATCAAGGGCAGGATGCGCCATTTCAAGAGGAACAGATACCGTTGCCTCAACGCCTCTAATATAACCACCATCGCCATTATTTAAACCTGTAAAGTAGCCAGTGGTATTGCTGCGAGCTTTTGAATAACTTGAGCCGCCGCCATCAGCAGGTACAAATTTGCCAGTGAAGTCGTATGCGAAGGTACGTGGGTAAATGAATGATGTAAGGTCTTTGTAATAGGCAGCTAAAGATACATAACCTTTGCGACCGAAATAACGCTCTAACGAAAGGTCATATGCGTTCGCAGTCCAAGGTTTAACATGAGCAGTGCCGCCAGTTCCTTGCCAATAATATGAATTTGTTCCGTTAGTATAAGGATTTGTGTCAGTTGTTGGAGTGAATGTAGCACCAGCGCTGATTTGGTCAAATCTTGGGCGTGCTGAAGTTTTTGCTGCAGCAAAGCGCAAGTTGAATTCATGCGGCAATGTGAAGTTCAAGTTCAAACTTGGAAGCACATCATCATATGAATATTGGTCTGTATCAGTTCTTGTGCTGTTACCGCTTCCAGTTGCAACAGTAACATCAGCTGCTTGATAAGCTTTGATATATTGCAGGCCAACATTACCAACAACAGGAAGTCCCAAGAAAGTAGAATCAATATCTGCTTTAGCGTAGAAAGTTGTCAATCTCTCATTGATTGTCCAGCCTCTTTGCGCGCCTTGATAGCTAAGGTTTGAATAATATTTATACACGCCATCTCTATAAAGACCCAAAGCATCATATGAAATCATGCCAGTTGGAACACCAAAGAATGACGTATCTGTTGATCCGCGTTGATATTGTGAAGGAACCAAAACTTTCGCAGAAGTAATACCCAAGAAGCCCTCTTCACCAACTTTTTGTTTGGTGCGTTCTGCATAATTAAGGCCAAAGGTCATTTTATTGAAAATTTTGTTTTCAAGTGAACGCGACACAGAAGCTTTCATTGCGCTTAATTCGTCGGTAACAGTTGGGTTTTTCAAATAACCAGCACGGAAAGTTCCAGCACTTGAACATGGGCCGCAACCCCAACCACCTGGGTCATTAAGACCAACAACGCCAAAATTAGAATAATTGACACTGCCCGCGGTGCTAGTTGTTGTAATACCAATACTATTTGTATTGAAGTTCACAGTCTCTTGAGAACCAGAACCAGCAGTGGTTTCAAGAATTAGGTCGGTTCGTGTTGATTTTGAATAGCTTAGGTCGCCGTTCAAAGTCCAATTATTATCAACCTTATATTCACCGTTAATACCTAGCGCATCAAGTGTAGCTTCACGGTTATTAACATAATTCTCAATAACCGTGTTCACATTTGTGAAAGTACCCGAAGTGATTTTGTTTGCATCCGAAGTGTAGCCAGGCTTCAAGTTTGCCCCGCTCCATGCAAGACCCCATTCAAGGCGTGCAATTTGTTGTAATTCGTTAAAATCAGAATGATAAGCATCAACGACTACGCGCGCTGCTTCATTTGGATGCCATTCAAGAACACCCATATAACCTTTGCGCTCGTAATTTGCAGATTGAACCGCATCTTTTTGACCGCCAGTGATAAGTTTGTTTTTATCAGCAGTTAGACAACGAATAGACCCATTATTAGGGTCTTGATTGTCACCGCATGTTGGGTAACCCCAAGATTCAGAACGCTGTGCTTGGTATGGCGTTTTGTTATAAGCATAGCCCAAAGCCCAACCCAAAGTTTTTGCTTCATTTTGATCGATATATGTTGCCGAGAAACGGTTGCCCGAATTAGTGCTCCCGCCAATAAAAGCTTTTTGACTATTTTGTTCGCGGCGATAATTCAAAGCAACAACGCGGTCTTTGTATGACAAAGGGCGAACCGTGCTAATATCAGCCGTGCCTGCAATACCTTGATAGGTCATTGAAGAATCTGGGGTTTTGAAAATACGAACTTGCGAAATCAATTCTGAAGGATATTGGTCAAATTCAGCGCCGCGATTATCGTTTACAGTTGCTTGTTCGCGACCATTCAAAAGTGTAACCGTAAAGTCAGGGCCAAGACCGCGAACTGACAATGTCTGTGCGCGACCATTAGTACGTTGCGCAGCAATACCTGGCAAACGCGCAATTGATTCAGCAATCGAATTATCAGGCAATTTACCGATGTCTTCGGCAGAAACAGCTTCAATAATTGAAGAAGATTTTTTCTTAGCAGAAATTGAATCTTGGATACTTTTGCGAATACCAGTTACAACAACTGTTTCGGCATTGGTTTGTTCTTGGGCAATGGCAGATGTTGCTGATAGCGCAACACCAAGCGCGATAACACTTGTGCTTATTGCAAGATAACGTGAGGTTTTTAAGCCTCCCGATTGAGATTTCCTCATTATGTAACTCCCAGCTTTTAATTATTGCCGCACACGCGGCCAAACTTCTTCCCCGCAAAATATCACAAAAAATAAATAAGAATTTTCTGCATAAAGCCTTATTGTATTTTTTTTGCAAAAATTTGCATTGATTAGATTTCTCTAATTATGGCAAGTGTGCATTAAAAAATGGCAATTGTCCACATCAAATTGTAAAATCATGCAAAAAAATGTAGCACCCCCAATAAATAGCAGCGCAAGATTATCTATTAATTTTGCAGTATTTTGCATGATTTTATGACGTTTTTACGCTTTGCAAATTTTTGCAAAATTTTTGCAAACCAATTTCGCCTCAAAAATATTTTAACCAATGTAACAAAAAAGCAACATAATTTTATTTTTTAAGCACATTTTTCAAACCACAAATCAGAAGAAAAATATTTTTTGCAAAAATTTTCATATAAAAAGCCTTGCTTTTCATTAAAAAACCTTCAATAAATTACTTAACATTACATTTTTTGCAAAACTCAAAGCAAAATAAAAAATATAACAAGGTAGGAAAATATGGAGAAACCACACCAGTCGGTCTTAGGACTGATAAATCTTTCATTTGGCTTTTTTGGGATTCAAATTGGCTTTGCGTTGCAAAACGCAAATATGAGCCGAATTTTCCAAAGCCTTGGTGAAAAACTTGACAATCTTCCAGTGCTTTGGATTGCTGCGCCTTTAACTGGCCTTTTAGTCCAACCTATTATTGGTTATTTTTCCGATAGAACATGGGGTCCGCTTGGTCGTCGTCGTCCTTATTTTTTAGCTGGCGCTATTTTAGCTGCTATTGCTTTGTTTGTTATGCCGAACGTTCCGGGGCTTTTATTTGCGGCAATGATGTTATGGATGCTTGATGCAAGCCTTAATATATCAATGGAACCATTCCGTGCCTTTGTTGGCGATAGTTTGCGCGAAGATCAACACACGCAAGGCTATGCAATACAAACCGCATTCATTGGCGCGGGCGCAGTTGTTGGCTCTATTTTCCCATATATTCTAACCCATCTTGGGGTTTCAAATGAAGCCGCAGAAGGCGCAATTCCAGATAGTGTTAGATATAGTTTCTGGTTTGGCGGCGCTGCTTTGTTTTTGGCGGTTTTATGGACAATCCTTACCACCAAAGAATTTAGCCCTGAAGAAATGGCAAACTTCGAAAGCAAAAACGAAGTTGAACAAGTTCATGCTAATATAGTTCCACCTTTATGGCATGGCCTTGTATGGCTTGGCCTTGGGATTTTGGTTTTCATTTTGGTAAAACCGTTCGAGTTAAAACAAGAAATTTATCTATTAGGCGGCATACTTGCTTTCTTCGGAATTTTGCTAATCAACACAAGCATAAGCAAAGGCAAAAATAGCGGTTTTATCGGTGGCATAATGGGTGATTTATTGGCAATGCCACCAATTATGAAGCAATTAAGCGTTGTTCAATTCTTTTCTTGGTCGGCATTATTCATAATGTGGATTTTCACAACACCAGTTGTGGCGCAATATGTTTTCAATGCACCAAATGCCGAAAGCGCAAATTATAATGAGGCGGGTAATTGGGTTGGCGTTTTAATGTCAATTTATAATGGCGTTGCCGCAATTGCCGCCCTTGTTTTATTGCCATTATTATCAAAAAAATTAGGCCGCGCAAAAACCCATATGATTTGTTTGATTATTGGCGCTTTATCTTATGCAAGCTTCTTTGTTTTGCGTGACAAATATCTTTTGATTATGTCAGAAATTGGAATTGGTATTTTGTGGGCATCAATTTTGGCAATGCCATATTCTATCCTTGCAAGTACTTTGCCACAAAACAAACTTGGTATTTATATGGGAATTTTCAATATTTTCATCGTTATCCCACAGCTTTTGGTGGCAACAATCATGGGAACAATTATGAAAACATTTTTCCCAACCGAGCCAATTTATACAATGGCATTTGCCGCAGGTTCTTTGGCAATCGCCGCATACACAATGTCAAAACTTAAAGAGGTTTAGTAATGAAAAAAATCATTTCATCGGCAATCGCAATTTCGGTTTTTGCATTTTGTGGCGCAAATGCGCAAAATTCAAATTATGATCCAAAACCTTATGTGCAGCTTAAGAATGCATCATGGTCAAAAGATGCGGTAATTTACCAAATCAACACCCGACAATTTACCCAAGAAGGCACATTTAAAGCCGCGCAAAAACAATTGCCACGTTTAAAATCACTTGGTGTTGATATTGTATGGCTTATGCCAATTCATCCAATCGGCGCAAAAAACCGCAAAGGAACATTGGGTTCGCCATATTCGGTTAAAGATTATTACGGTGTAAACCCAGAATTTGGAACAAAGGAAGATTTAAAGAAGTTTGTGGACGAAGCCCATAAATTGGGAATGCATGTCATCCTTGATTTAGTTGCCAATCATACCGCTTGGGATAATGAAATGGCATCCAAACACCCTGATTGGTATGAACATGATTGGAAGGGTAATTTCCACCCAACGCCTTGGTTTGATTGGTCTGATATTATCGATCTTAATTACGAAAACCCGCAATTGCGCAAATATATGACCGATATGATGGTCTATTGGGTTAAAAATTATGGTATTGATGGTTACCGTGCCGATGTTGCCGGTGCAGTTCCAACAGATTTTTGGGAAAGTGCGCGCAAGGAAATGGAAAAGGTAAAACCAGTTTTCATGCTTGGCGAGTGGCAACAGCGCGATTTGCACCAAAAAGCCTTTGACGCAACCTATGCATGGGATTGGCACAAAACCGCGAAAAATGTTGCCCAAGGCAAGGCCGATGCCACCGCGTTTCATGGCTATTATTCAGAAAATGAAAGCGCGTGGCCACTTGCGGCAATGCGCATGAATTATGTGGAAAACCACGATTCAAATTCATGGGAAGGCACAATGAATGAGAATTTTGGCGACGCCCAAAAGACCATTATGGCACTTCAATTTGTCGCCGAAGGCATTCCAATGATTTATAATGGCGAAGAAGCCTGCAATAACAAGCGCCTTGAATTCTTTGAAAAAGATGCAATTCAATGGAAAGAATGCGGCTATGAAGCCTATTTGAAAAAATTAATCGACTTTAAAACCCAAAACCAAGTTCTTTGGAATGGTAAATGGGGCGCACGCATGGTTAAAGTTGAAAACAATAATCCGCAAAAAATCTTTAGCTTTGTTCGTATGAGTGGCAAAAATAAAGTTTTGGCGGTTTTTAACCTTTCAAAAGAAGCCGCAAGTTTCAAATTCTCTGATGATTTGCCAAATGGAAATTACAAAGATTTTGATGGCAAAGATGTGAAAATTGATAATAGTGAAATGACACTTCCTGCTTGGGGTTATTCACTTTATTCGGCACATTAATTTATCGCATTAATTCTAATAAATGGGTCACATGGCGTTCCAATGTGGCCCATTTTTTATATTCGCGCACATTTTGCGGGGCGTTTTTCCATGCGTTTTCAAACGCAATATATTCATCATTATTTTGTAATAAATCCGATAATTTGGAAAGCCTTATTCGAATTGTAAAAACCACCGCACCAGTTTTTGACAATTTGCGTATGGTTTGTCGTTCAACACGTTCAAAAAGCATATTTGGTGCATCACTTAATTGCGCATTTTGCGCCGCTTCGCGCAATTTTGCGCCATTTGGTGTGTAGCGTTCATCACCCCATTGCACTGTCTAATTAAACCTTTCCAAAACCATATTGGGGGCAAAATTATCAAAGACACGCGCAATACGACCCGATAAATCAAAATCGCCGCTTGGGATTGGATCATGTAATAATGAAAGTGACTTGCCAATGGCATATTGGGCATTAAAAAATGTTGGCGCGCAAAGCGTAGCGGCAACAAGTGTCCAAAACCCGTCCCTTTTATCCATTAGGATTAAATCATCAGAAACAAGGCGGCTGGCGGCAATTAACAGGGGCTCTTTTGTATCAATTTTTATATTTGCCGCAGTAAAAACTAATTGCGCTAATTCTGCTTGAATTTCATCCGTGCCATGCATTGCAGCATAAACATCATCACAATTTTGCGAAAGCAATTCACCTTTACCTTCAAGCCAATGATTTTGATCATCAGGAAAAAGCCAGTTTTCAATTGCAATTGGTTTAAGACCCACTTCAAATTTTGGTGGGCCGTTCATTTTATTGGTTAGATGTGGTGGTAAATTTGCAGACATGCTTGATGTTATTAAAATTATAACATCAACTCAAGGGCTAGTTTGACGCAGCAGAATTAACCTGATTTGGGCCAATTGCACGTTGCGTTGGCCTTGTTGCTGCATCACCAGATGTTGGTGTTTGGCGCATACGATAATCGGCGCGTGCAGGGTCATCACCGCAATAAGTTGCAAATACACGCTGCGGATTGCCATTTGCATCGCGCTTGATACTTTCAATTGTTTCGCATGTAGTATCATTACCGCCAACACCATTTGCAAAAACGTCATCACTTAGGGAAATTGGCGTTTGCGCCGCAATTTTTGCGCAATCAGGCTCTGGCTGCCCCTTAACTATCACGCACATAGTTGACGGCTTGTAAAGCGATGCGCTTGGGTCAAAATCTGTTTTTTTAGGTTCATTTGTGCTTACTGGTGCGGCAACGGACCAATCATTTGCAACACGATTAACATTATCCTGTGGTTCAGTAGCAAGGGCAAAGAAAACTAAAGCTAACATAGCAAAATCCTTATAATTTATGCATTATCCGCGTATATTCTTACTATTTGGCTAATTTATATAATATGTTCAGGACTTTCGCCTTTAATTTCTAAATCAGAATTGTTTTCGCCAAATCGAAACTCCCTAAAACTGACTATATTGCCTTCAACAAAATCATTTGCTTCAAAGTTTGGTTCAACCAATCCTTGAACTAATGCTTTGACCGCAACCTGAACGCGGTTTGTTGCATTTAATTTGGCCTGACAATTTGAAATGTGAAATTGAACTGTTCGGGCGGAAACTCCCATTAAAACCCCAATTTCCCAATTAGTTTTTCCATCAAGCACCCAACTTAAACATTCGGTTTCACGGTCGGTTAATGTTGCACTTTTTGGCTTAATTACATATTTTTTTGCAAGATATTGTTTAATTCTTTGCATTGCTAAAATTGCAACAAGACTTAGAAAATCTTCATCACCCGATTTTATATCAATTACATTTTCGGCGGCAAAACAAAGAATTCCAATTGGACCATTTGGGCCATGAATTGGGAAGTTTATTCCATCCTTTATACCTTCTTCACGTAATCTGCTTATAAATTCACGTTCTTTTTTTCCTTTAGCGTTCAAAAAGACTTTGCGCCATTTTACGGGATTGCATTGATTTAAAGCATAATGTCGGCATGGGTCGATAATTGCCTCCTGCTCGCTTTTGTAAATTTCTTTATGCCAATCACAAAAAGACCCAAATTCAAGCAATTCATTTTTATCTGAAATTGGGCAATTGGGCGCAGGTATCATTTGAAAGCTTTTCGCACCCAAAATGATTGTTAAACTTGCCAAAATTTCCAAAATTTCAGCTTTGGTCTGTGCCTTTCTTAAACTTGCCAAAGCCAGTGCAGAGCCATTGTTTATTTTTGTCATTTGCCTCTCCCGAAACCATAATCAACACTTGAACCCAAGCGCGAATCATACCAATTTACCCGCTTAGGTAGTGATTTTTGCAGTGAGTCGGCAATATTGCGGAATAGGCCGAGGTGTAAGATTATACATTTTAAGTGAAAATCCCTTATTAAAAGCAATATAATTAGTTAAAAAAGATAGTTTCCAATCAAATATGTTGGATAAATTTTCCAAATTTATATTTTCATCCATTTAAACAAAAAACCGTTTCTATAAATTATTTAACAATGTTCTTGTTTTGTTCTATATTAAAATTGAAGAAGAGTCGATTCTTGATTTCTCAATTTAAAATTTAGGCGTCCAATTTTGACGTATTGATTATTATGAATATCTGAAAATATATGAGGGCTTTTAATGGATAGATTGTGAAGCCTGCAACGTCAATTTTTAGATTTGCTCGCTAAGAATAAAGGGGCTTAAAAGCCCCTTTATTTTTTTACCACATTTGCTTGGGCTAAAGAGCGCCCAATATTCAAAAACCTATCACGGCGATTTTGTTTTAATTCAACAGGGGAAAGTTTTGATAGTTTCACTAATTCCGCTTCTATTGCCTTGCCAACAGCGTCAATAACACTTGCGGCATGGCGGTGCGCTCCGCCCACCGGCTCTTTGATTATATCATCAATAACGCCAAGTTCTTTTAAGTCTTCGGCAGTAATCTTCATACCAATTGCTGCATCTTTGGCTTTATCATTTGTGCGATATAGAATTGATGCCGCACCTTCTGGTGAAATCACCGAATAAATTGAGTTTTCCAACATCAAAACCGAATTTGCAGATGCAATCGCAACCGCACCGCCAGAACCACCTTCACCAGCAATAACTGAAACCATTGGCACACCAAGCGTTAGGCAACGCTCAGTGCATCTTGCAATCGCCTCTGCCTGCCCGCGCGCTTCGGCGTCAAGGCCAGGGAATGCGCCCGCCGTATCAACAAGGCTTATTACTGGAAGGCCAAATTTGTCCGCCATATCCATAAGGCGGATGGCTTTACGATAGCCTTCGGGACGCGCCATACCAAAATTATGCTTTAAACGCTCTTCAGTGGTTTTGCCTTTTTCATGACCAATAATAACGCATGGACGCTTTTTAAAACGACCAAGGCCACCTTGTATTGCCTCATCATCGCCAAAGGCGCGATCCCCAGAAAGCGGTGTATAGTCTTTGATAAGAACATTAACATAATCTTGGAAATGCGGGCGATCAGGGTGGCGCGCAACCTTTGTTTTGCGCCACGGATCAAGATTAGCATATAAATCAGCCAATGCTTTATTTGATTTTTCACGCAATTTTGTAATTTCCGCGCGAACATTTGCACCAGTTCCCGCAGAAGCAGCGGCAACTAATTCATCAATCTTTTTTTCAAGCTCTGCAATTGGCTTTTCAAAATCTAGATAATTATTTGTGACCATAATTTGCAATAGAGCCGAATTTACCCAAGGGCAAGCCTATATTACCGCTTATTAATGATTTGCCTCAAATGCGACGCGACCACCATTTGCTGTTGCAATGAGAGAATATAATTTCACGGCATCAATTGGTTTAGGTAAATAACCATCGGCGCCTGCGTCAAATCCTGTTTTTATTTGCTCTAAAGCTGCATCCGCTGAAAGCATTATTATAGGCGTTTCACGATTGAATTTTGATGATTTTCTTATTTTTTTACACGCTTCAATACCATCAACATTTGGCATACGAACATCAAGCAGGATTAAATCATAGATTTTTTTATTTGCGCTATTTATTGCCAATTCGCCATCTTCTACAAGCTCTAAATCTGCACCAATTATTTCGATAAATTTGCCTAAAATATGCCGATTTGACGCATTATCATCAGCCGCCAAAATATTCATTTTCATAGCGCTGATTTCGCTAATATCATAATTGGCGGCGCTTTGTGTTTCAATATCTTCAGCTTTTCCAAGCGGCAATGGAATGATTGCTTTGAATACAGAACCTTTTGAAGGCTTAGATTCAACTTTAATTTGCCCGCCCATTAATTTAATCAAATTTGAACAATTTGATAGCCCAAGCCCAGTTCCGCCATAAAGAATAGAAATTTCAGAATTTGCTTGAGAGAATGGCAAAAATAGACGCTGTTTTTCTTGTTCACTTACTCCAATGCCTGAATCATGAACTTCAACAATAAAATTTCCGCTTTCATAATTTGCTTTAAGGCACACCCAACCCATTTTTGTAAATTTGAATGCATTAGAAAGTAAATTATTGACAATCTGAACAATTCGATTGGCATCACCAACCAAAACTAGCGGTAATTGACCATGATAATCGCAAATGAATTCAAGGCCCTTATTATTAATATTTTTTTCCCATAAATCAGCGATATTATCGAGCATATCTGAAGGGTTAAAGGCCTTGCTTTCTATATCTAATTTTCCTGCCTCCATTTTTGAATGATCAAGGATTTCATTCAAAAGCAAAATCATATTATTTCCGCTTTCAAGAAGCGTATCTAACAATTCAACATTCTCATTAGATTTTAAATTTTGGCGCAATAAAAATGCCGAACCTAAAATGGCGTTTAATGGATTACGCAAATCATGACTTATGCTTGCAACATAGGTTGATTTTGCCTGATTTGCATTTTTTGCTTGTAAGTGCGCTAGCTCACGTTCAATTTGCAATTCATGGAAAATCGCTTCACTTTTAAGTTTGTTTTTTAATGATATTATTAAATATGCGGCACCAAAAATAAAAGTTATTGTTAAAAATATCATTGGCGTTTGTGAATTTTTACGCTCAAACCAAACCTGAAGAATGCTTAAAATCGGCAATATAATAATATATGGCGCAATCATTTTAATCCGCATTGAATAAACTTGGTGCGTCGCAGTCGTATGCGAAATTATCGACCCAACAACAAACCAAGTAATGCAGGTTTTGGCCCATGCATCACCCATAAACCAACCAAATGGGGCAATTGAACAATAAACAACAGCGCCAAAAGCCCCAACATTAAATAAGAAATTTCTAAGTTTAATATCGCATGGTTTTGCGCGCGCTTTATAGCTTAGACTTAATTCAAAAAGTTGATTGGCGAAAGTAAGCAAGAACCAGATTAAAATTATATTTATTGGAACTTCCATGAAAGCCAAATTTACGCCGCACAAAGCAGCAAAGGCCATGCGCGCCCAAATTCCATTTATTCTTACATTGCAATATTCAACGGCAATATCAGAATCAATTTTATCCCTTATTTTTTGTGATTCATGCTCATATATGCCGATATTAGTTTCTGCATTTTTCAAAACCTGCCTCATAGTTTCTTATTATGTTTATTGTTAGAATCTATGTTAATTCGGCATTTTTGCAAGTTAATTGACCCCATATACCACCGCGTAAACCAAAAATTGACAGCTTAAGAAGACAAAAATGGTAATTAGTCACAAAACTTTACAGTTTGGGGCTTGGTTTTTAACTTTGGATTGACCAAATTGGAATTATTGTAAGTCAAATTGCCATGCGCCATTCTTTTTGCGCCTAGGAGGAATTATGTTACGTCTTGATGAAGAAGAAACACCAACCCAAGAATCATCCTTGGCATTATTAGAAAAGGCGCTTCTTGATTCGCGCACTATTCTGCTTACCGGCGGTATTGATGATAAACAGGCGCGCCGCGTTGCTGAACGCTTGATCGCTTTATCTGGAATTTCAAATGATCCAATCTTAATTGTCCTTTCATCACCTGGTGGTCACGTTGAAAGCGGTGATATGATTCATGATATGATTGGTTTTGTATCTGCGCCAGTTAATATACTTGCAACAGGTTGGGCGGCATCGGCTGGCGCTTTGATTTATACTGCTGTTCCTGTTGAGCGCCGTTATGCGCTTCCTAATACGCGTTTCTTGCTTCATGAACCACGCGGCGGTGTTGGCGGCATGGCATCTGATGTTGAAATTCAAGCGCGTGAAATCATCCGTATGCGTGAGCGTTTGAACAAAATTTTCGCTGAAGCAACTGGTCAAAAATATGAAAAAATCGTTGAAGATACAGACCGCGATTATTGGATGAGTGCACAAGAAGCCAAGGATTACGGCCTTGTTGGCAATATAATCAAACATATAAGCGAAATAAAATAGATTTGGCGCCTTTGGGCGCCTTTTTTTTAACCTAAAAATGAATATTATGCAAAATGTTCATTTTTTATCTTGCAACGCAACAAATATGCATATATTAAAATCATGACACTTGCGTCATATTTTTATATGGAAATTTGTAAAATGCGTAACCTCCCTATTAAAAAAATTGTTACCGGCCTTGTTTTTTCATCTGCATTAATCGGCACAAGCCTATTTGCCGGCAACATTAATGAAGTGAAGGTTGTTTTGGCAAACCCGCTTTCTGCGCCCAAATTAAATGTTATTGCTGGCGACGGCGTGTTTAATTGCGATGGCAATATTTGCACGGCATCTATGGAACGTCAAAAACCAATGTCACGAGATTGCCGCCCACTTGCCCGCCAAGTTGGTAAAGTTGCATCTTTCCAAGTTGGTTCAGCAGCACTTGACGAAAAAGGTCTTGAAACCTGTAATAAAGGCATCAATTAAGCCATATTTTGCGCTTTTTCCTCAACCATTGCCACGATTTTATCGATCATTTCGCTATTTTCAGATTTGGCAATGGTTTTGCCATTTACATAAATCATGCCTGAACCCTTGCCACCACCTGTAAAACCAATATCTGTATAAAGGGCTTCACCAGGTCCATTAACAACACAACCAATTATCGAAAGTGAAATTGGTTTGTGAATATGCGCAAGTTTTTCTTCTAATAATTCAACAGTTTTTATAACATCAAAACCTTGGCGTGCGCATGAAGGGCATGAAATAATATTTACCCCGCGCGTTCTTAAGCCAAGTGATTTTAAAATATCAAAGCCAACACGAACCTCTTCCTCTGGTTCAGCGGAAAGTGATACGCGAATTGTATCGCCAATCCCAGCCCATAATAAATTACCAAGGCCGATTGATGATTTAACCGTTCCTATACGTCGCCCGCCCGCCTCTGTAACACCTAAATGAAGTGGGCAATCTATTGCCTCTGCAAGTTGCATATAGGCGGCGACGGTTAAGAATGCATCTGATGCTTTGACTGAAATTTTAAATTCATGAAAATCATTATCTTGAAGAATTTTTGCATGATTAAGCGCACTTTCAACCATCGCATCGGGGCATGGTTCACCGTATTTTTCCAATAATTCAGGCTCGAGAGAGCCTGCATTAACGCCAATACGAATTGCACAACCATAATCTTTGGCTGCTTTTATAACTTCTTTTACGCGTTCAGGGCTTCCAATATTGCCGGGGTTTATTCGTAAACACGCCGCGCCCGCGATTGCCGATTCAATCGCCCTTTTATAATGAAAATGAATATCGGCGATAAGCGGAACTTTAACAGATTTAACAATTTCACTTAATGCCACCGATGATGCTTCGTCTGGAACACTAACACGAACCAAATCGGCGCCGGCCTCTTCACATCTTTTTATTTGGTCAATTGTGGCGCGCGCATCCGAAGTTAATGTGTTGGTCATTGTTTGCACCAAAATTGGCGCATCGCCACCAATTTTTAAATTTCCAACACTAATTTGACGGGATTTGCGGCGTAAAATAGTTCTCCACGGGCGGATATTTTCAAGTGAATTATGTGATGTCATAGATTTTCTTTATAGCTTTTCCCAAAAAGTGTGAAGCATTTTTTGGATAGAGGCACATTAATTAAAATTCTAATTTTTGAAATTAAACCGCATTTATTTTTGCACAGGCGGCGCAATTTGGTTTGTAACAGAATTTGTAACTTCATTAGCAACAGCATTTGCAAGTGCCGCCGCTTCTTGGTCTTTTGCCATTTGTTGTAAGTCGGGAACACGCCACCAATCTACACGCTCATGATTGCCACCAACATTTATAGTTTGACCAAAGCCACGGATTTCAACTGCGCCTGCATCTTCTGTTGAAATTATAAAACGGCCTAAACCATCTGCTGGTAAAACCTGGCCCGATTTAAGATATTTATCGGCAACCAACGCGCCATCTTGACCCCGCAAATTAACATGAACATCACGCAGAGCATGAATAGTGATCAAGGGATCAATCGCAACAACAGAACGACCAACATTTTGCGGATTTTTTTGTGCCCAAGCTTTTATCGCCTCATCAGGGCTTTTTACGCTTTCTTGCGGCGCGCGCATAATATTGTTTGAAATAATTCCAACAATCGCCCACACAATCAATAAAAATAGTGCAACCGCGCCAATTGGTAAAACAAGACGTGTGTCAAAAGTTTTTCCGCGCACTTCTTCATTATGTTTTTGGTGCGGCTCCCATGCTGAACGGAAGTCTTCAACAAGGCTTTTTACATCATCCAAATCGACCAATTCGGCATAGGCACGAACATAGCCAAGGCCATAACCAAGACCCGGTAATTTAGAGAAATTCATTGTTTCCATTGCCGCCACTTGGTCAGGGCGCAATTTCAATGCTTGTGCAACTTGAACCACGGAAAGATTTTGCTCAAGGCGTGCATTTTGTAATTTTGAACCAGGGCCATCGCTTTGTGGATTATCGATTGAACCGACAACGCGCAAACGCACATTAGCCGGGCGCTTTACCCGAACTTCATCCAGTGCTTTTTGTGCTTCCGCTGGTGTCATTACTGCCTCAATTAACCAAGTCTATAATATCAACTTTAACATCTGGTTTATGCTTAATGTTTTATTCGCAGATATTGCCAATAGCTAAGTTAGATTTTTTTGCAGTGCACACATAAAAAATGCATAAAATAGCTCAAAAATCGCCACGCTATCAACGGGTTGAATATAAATTCCAATAATGAATGTAATTTGACCAAATCAAGGCAATTTTATTAAATATGCTGTAATTTAATGCAATAAGTTTGATATTTATGCATTTTTTATCATGTGAACCATATTTGCTACACAATTATACCCTTGGTTTCGCAAAAATTGCGCAATTCATTTCTTATATCGCAATTTTCTTTGGCAAGAATATTTTGCATTTTTTCCTTTAAATCAGAATAATCGGTTGCAAGTATCATTTCTTTAACCGCCGACATGCCCGATGGTGGCATTGATAAAATATCAAAACCAATGCCAATTAATGCCATGGCCTCTAATGGGCGACCTGCGTGTTCACCGCATACTGAAATCGGGGTATCACCTGCATTTTCCTTGATAAATTTCAAAAAGCTTAAAGCAGGTTTTGATAAAATATCATAACGTTCACCAAGTTTTGTTGACCCCCTGTCTGATGCAAAAAAGAATTGCATTAAATCATTGGTTCCAACCGAAAGAAAATCTGCTTTTCTTGCAATTTCACTTACTGACCATGCAATAGATGGCGCCTCTACCATTGCGCCAATTTCAAGTTTATTCGGCGGTTTACGCCCTTGCGATTTTGCCCATTCAACTTCTTTTAATAATATTTCTTTGGCTTCATCAAATTCTGAAACGATTGAAACAAGCGGGAACATTACACGCAAATGCTTATCTTCAGTTGCCCTTAAAAGCGCCCGCAATTGATAAACCAATATACCTTTTTTATCGAGGCCAAGGCGCAAAGCACGCCAACCCATTGCAGGGTTTTCTTCACGTTCACCTTTCATAAAGCGGGCAATTTTATCGCCGCCCAAATCCAAAGTCCTGAAAGTGACAGGTTTATTCCCTGCATTTTCAACTATTGTTGAATAAAGTGTGGTTTGGGCATCAACACGCGGCAATTTATTTGAAACCATGAATTGAAATTCGGTTCTAAATAGGCCAACACCTTCGGCACCCGATTGATCAAGGTTTTCAAGATCAAGCACAAGACCTGCATTCATCATCAATCTTATGGCTTTGCCATCACGGGTTACGCTTGCAACATCTTTTAATGCATTAACACGCACACGCTCGGCAGTTTGTGCGCGAAAACGTGCTTCAAACGCCTCAAGAACCATTGGGTCATAACGTAAATATGCCGCGCCCGCATTTGTATCGACTATAATTTTATCGCCTGCCTCAGTTCGTGCAAGAAGGCCGCGAATTTGGCCAATCATTGGTATGCCCATTGCACGCGCAATTATTGCGGCATGACCCGATGATGTGCCTTCTTCAAGCAATATTGCCCGCAAATCAGTATTGGCATATTCAAGCAATTCCGCAGGGCCAATATCACGCGCCACCAAAATCGCTTCTTCGGGAATGAATTGGGTTAAATTATCGGTTCCCGCCAAATGACGCAAAAGCCGATTGTCCAATTCTTCTAAATCATGAAGTCTGTCGCGCAAATATTGATCTTTTGCCGCCATCATACGCGCACGGTGTTCAGAACGAACCTGTTCAACAGCCGCCTCTGCGGTAAGGCCGGCGCGCGTTCCTTCAACAAGGCGCTTTTCCCAATTCCTATCTTGCGCCAAAAGCGCAATCATTTCCAAAACTTCCAAAGAAACTGCACCCAAAGTATTGGCTTCGCCAGTAAGAAGTTTATCAAGGCCATTGCGCAAATCGCGCAAACCTTCTTTTAATCGAACCTCCTCAACTTCGGGATCATCGCTTAATAATTTTGTTGCCGCAACTTCGGGGGCATGTAAAAGCGCAATGCCTTTGGCAAGGCCTTTGGCAAAAGTGCGCCCATGCATTGATTCAGGAAGACTTGGCTTGATTTCAAAATCAGGAAGCTGCGATGATAAATCAGTCGCCGAAACAATTTCGCCCAAAACAGTTGCAATTGTTTGAAGAACATCAATTTCATCTTCAGGATAGGTTCTTTGCGCTTGGTTTTGCACAACCAAAACACCGATTAAGCGACCCGCGCGTAACATTGGCACACCTAAAAATGATTGATACGGATCTTCACCAGTTTCAGGGCGATAAGAAAATCTTTTATGCTGCGGCGCATCAGATAGGCTTATCGGCTCTAATGATTCGGCAACAAGGCCAACAAGACCTTCGCCATCTTTCATTCGCGTGCGGTGAACTGCCTCACTTTTAAGGCCTTCTGTGGCGCATAATTCCATAGAGCCATCAGAACGGCGCAAATAAATTGAACAAACATCGGCAACCATTTCGCGGGCAATTTGCGAAACCATGTGATCAAGGCGCGTTTGTGTATCGCCCTCATCCGCCATGAGTTCGCGCAAAGAGCGCAACAATCTGCGCGAAGAGCCGAATGTGTTCAAATTAGCATTAGCCATAAATTGCTTTTATAATATCAAACCGATTTAAGCTAGACGCATACACGCCTTATGCACAAATTTGATACAATTGCCGCATATTTAATCACTAAAAACTTAGCCTATGTGCCAACAAGTATTCGGGCCATCTGTGGGCTTGTTTCCATTATATCTTTTAAGGAATATTTGTTTAAAACACTAAGGAAAGCGATTACCGCCTCCGCCATTGGCTTTGGAAGACTGCAATTACCACATAATGGGCAATCAGTGCAGTCAATCATCTGCATCTCTGGTTCGAATTTTTTTACAATCTCACCAATATTAATCTCTTGCGGTTGCACCGCAAGGCGCATTCCACCACCACGGCCTTTTGTACTTTTGACATAGCCGTTTTTAACCAAATCTTGGACAACTTTTACAAGATGATGTTGTGACACATCATATTTTTTTGCTATCTCACCCACAGTTACCAAACGCCCAGGCTCATTGGCCAAGAAGAGCAATACTCTTATTGCGTAGTCTGTAAATAATGTAAGCCGCATGAATCCCACCTTTGCGACAATGAATGTTAGTTAGAAAATATAGTTTTATAGTGCCGCTTTTATCGGCTTGGCGTTACTTTATACACGCTATATAAAAAGTTCAAATAAATCGTGCTTTTAAAAGCATATATTAACAGTGAAAAATTGGTAAAATCGTGCAAAAAAATATATTAGGTTGTTAAATGGCGCAATTTTATTCCCAGATGCATCTTATTCATGTGATTGCCGTTTCACTGTCTGGCTTCATATTTTTGTTGCGCAGCATTTTTTCAATTTTTGGCGAAAAATGGCCAAAGAACAAAACAATAAGAATATTAGTTTATATAATCGATATTATTTTAATCAGTGCTGCAATATCGCTTATTGTAATTTTACCCAAAGAAGTTTTCAAAAACAATTGGCTTAATTTAAAAATTTTCCTTGTTTTTATCTATATAATATGCGGCTTTGGTGCGATGAGTGCCAAATTAAAAAAATGGCTTCGCTTGCTGTTTTTATTATCAGCAATAATAATTTATTTCACCATAATTGGCATTGCATTAAATCATAATCCACTTGGTTGGTTTTCATAAAATCATTCAGGTCAAAAAATTGCCATATTTGCGTTTCAAATATATATTTCTTAGAAAGAATATTGAAATGAATAATATTGCAAAAACCACATTCACATTTTTATCAATTGGTTTTTTAAACCTATTATCATGCCCATTAATGGCAAGTGGTTATATTCCAATGTCAGAGCAAAAGGTAAATTTTAAAAGCCACAATAAATGCATGGTAGAGATTAATAAGGTTTATAGCGGTATTTTACAAACTAAGAACCAATATAATCCATCAACACCAGGAATCACCAGTAGGATTAACTTAGAATCAAGCACGAATGGCGTAAAAATAATTGATAAAAATCACGCCGAACTTGACGCTCAAATTTGGTATCACCATAGCAGAGCAAACCCATCAATCGGTAAGGTTGAAACAAGCCATACATACACAAAATACAATTATAAGTGCGATGGCAAAACCATGATTATTAATGGATCACAAGGCTATACACTTAGCACGTTTGAAGATATTCCAACCGCAAATGAGGGCTCACAAGAACCTAATCAGGCGTCCAAACCATAGGCAGTATGCAAAGCACGAACCGCAAGTTCGGTATATGATGCGTCAATCAAAACTGAAATCTTGATTTCAGAAGTAGAGATGTTTTCAATATTGATGCCTTTTGACGACAATGCTTCAAACATAATTTTCGCAACACCAACATGTGAGCGCATACCAACGCCAATAACTGACACTTTTGAAACATCTTTTTTAACGATAATATCGCGGAATTTAGCTTCTTCTTTGATTGCGCTTATGACTTCTACTGAACGGTCTGCTTCACGCTCTGGAATTGTGAAAGTCATATTTACCGCACCATCAGTTCGTGACGGCGCTTGAACAATCATGTCAACGTTAATATTGGCATCAGCCAAAGCACCAAAAATTTTGGCGGCGATACCTGGATGATCTTCAACACCCAAAATTGAAATTTTTGCTTCATCGCGGCTATAAGCGATGCCGGAAACGATTTGCTTTTCCACGATTTCTTCCTCATCACAAACAATTGTACCAGGGTTTTCATCGCCCGGCTCAACAAATGAACTTAATACACGAACGGGAACTTTTTTGGCCATTGCCAATTCCACCGAACGCGTTTGTAAAACTTTTGCACCCAATGATGCCATTTCTAGCATCTCTTCATAAGAGATTTTTGACAATCTATGTGCTTTTGAAGTGATGCGTGGGTCGGTTGTGTAAACCCCGTCGACATCGGTGTAAATATCACATCTATCAGCATTAATTGCCGCCGCAACCGCAACCGCCGAAGTATCAGAACCACCGCGCCCCAATGTTGTAATACGTTTTTTGTCAGTAATCCCTTGAAACCCCGGTATTACAGCAACTGCACCACTTGCCATTGCATCCAATAATTCAGGGCATTCAATGCCAGAAATACGTGCCGATGCGTGCACATCAGATGATTCAATTGGAATCTGCCAACCTTGCCACGAACGCGCGCGAACACCTAATTTACGCAATGCAAGTGATAAAAGGCCCGTTGTTACCTGTTCACCAGTTGCAACAACAACATCATATTCATCATTAAATTCTTCGGCAGATAGACCCGCGCCAGACGCCTCAGCCAATGCAACCAATTTATTGGTTTCACCCGACATTGCAGAAACCACGACCGCAACTTCATGCCCCTGCGAGCATTCATGGGCAACAAGGCGCGCGACACGTGCAATACGCTCCACATCGCCAACCGAAGTTCCACCAAATTTCATCACAATACGTGACATGATAATCTCTTTATGCTGATTCAAATTACAAAATTCAAATTTCACGCGCAAAAGCCCGAATTTTATAAAAAGGTCAATGGCAAATCACACAATCTAAGCATTATTTTTCTAATTCTTTGGTATTGTTAGGTGAAAATAGAAAAAAATTTTCTTTTCCAAAACAATTACAAAAGCGTATAAGGATATTATGACTGAACTAAACACAATTGATGAAAAAGAGGTCGCAAAATTTGCGGCAATGGCGGATGATTGGTGGAATCCAAATGGGAAATTTCGCCCGCTTCATAAATTTAACCCGACCCGCCTTAAATTTATTCGTGATAATGTTATGGAACATTATGGAATTACTGACCATTCAAAGCCACTATCGGGTTTGAAACTACTTGATATTGGTTGTGGCGGCGGGCTTTTATCCGAGCCAATGGCACGGATGGGCGCAGATGTTACAGGTATTGATGCTACTGAAAAGAACATAAAAACCGCAAGCGCGCATATTTTAAATTCAGACATCAATATTGATTATCGACACACCACTGCCGAAGATTTGGTAAAAACCCATGAGGGTAAATTTGATGTGGTTCTAAACATGGAAGTAATCGAACACGTAAACGAGCCGCAGGAATTTTTGCGAACCGCAATGAAATTATTATCGCCCAAGGGCATAATGTTTGTTGCCACAATAAACCGCACCGCGAAAGCGCGCGCACTTGCGCTATTTGCCGCCGAAAACATTCTTAAATGGCTTCCGCCCGGAACGCATGATTATGATAAATTGGTAAAACCAGAAGAAATTTTACCAATTTTGCGCGAAGATAAAAACGCAACAATCGAAGGGCCAATTGGCGTTTCATATAATCCAATTACGGATAAATTCTCATTGAGCAATGATGTATCAATGAATTATATGATTGTTTTTAAACGCTAATATTTTTCATCGCCGCACAAATGTCCGATTAATGCGACATAATGTATAATATATTTGACACACACATCAATGTCTGGTATATTTTACATATAGTCACATTTAAAGGACATCACAATGAGCTATAATAACGAAACTAAACGAAAGAATTTGTTTCAAAAATTCATATACTTTACAATCAAAGGCATAGCTGTCACTGCAATTTTATATATAATTGCGGCATTCGCTTTGACCTTTGCACCGCAAAAAGATTTTAAAGACAAGGTTACAGGTGTTATACACACCAATCTTTCTGCAAACAATCCAATTGAATATAAAGAGCATTATTTTCAAATGCGCGATGGCGCAAAAATATATGCAAAAGTTTTTGGCGAACAAAACAGCACAAATGTTTTAATGCTTCACGGCGTTGCCACAAATTTACAAGGGCTTGTAAATTTTGCTTCGCAAATTGCGAAAGATAATAAAGTTAGAGTTACTATTTTTGATTTACGTGGACACGGCAAATCTGATGGTGAAGTGTGGCAAACAAATTATATTGGTCAATATGATGATGACATTGCCGATATTGTAAAACAAATTAAAGCACAAAATAACGGCCCACTTATTCTTGCGGGGCACTCAATGGGCGGCGGCATTACATTACGCTATGCCTTGGCACAAAACGCCCCAAATGTTGATGCTTATTTACTTATATCACCGCTATTGGGCGGCGATTCAGAAAGCATGAAACCGCAAAACAATGCGGCAAAAGCCACAAATGCACCACAACAAGAATCGCAAGTTATTTTCAGAACACCGCGCATGATTGGCGTTCTTATGTTCAATATTATTGGGATTAAATCATTTAACAGCCTTCCAATCATGCTTTTTAATCATATTGATCAGCCCGCTTATGGATTTAACGCCCTTGCAAGCATGCAACCAAATGAACCAAAAGATTATAAAGTCGCGCTTGGAAATATTAAAACGCCTTTATTATTAGTGGCGGGCAATAAGGATGAATATTTTAACGCCCTTGCCTATCCACAAATCATAAAAAATTACTCAAAGGGTGAGGCAATCTTAGTAAATAACGAAACCCATGAAGGTATTTTAAACAATAATGAAGCAATTTTAGATATCAGAAATTGGCTTGTATCAAAAAAATTAGTATCGCAGTAATTCAAGGATCAGGAAAAATGCAAATCGAATTATCAATAATCCTTATGAAATGGTTTATTTCCTTGGCAATAATTGG
>CAZKYS010000011.1:0-35034 GCA_964557085.1 uncultured Caulobacteraceae bacterium | reverse complement strand
CAGGTTGGGTGGTAATTCATGCACCATTTGATGCCGCACAAATCATTGCGGGACATGAAACATCAATAATGGTGAAGGCCATAAAATATGATGGTTATATCCCAAAAGATATTGAAGATTATGGTGCAATAATTATTGGCCCTGCTTTGGGTTTTGATGGCGCAAAATATGCGTATTTACGCAATTTATGCCAAACCAATGTGCCGATTGCGTTGGATGCCGATGCCATAACTTATATTGCAAATTCGCAAAATGGCAATTTCTTTGAAATTTTTGAAGATCGCGGCGCAGAAGTTGTTTTAACCCCGCATTCAGGCGAATTTTATCGATTATTCAAATTCGAACAAAATGTAAGTTTTGACGAAAAAATCAAACAAACAATTGATGCCGCAAATATGTCAAATGCAACAATCGTGCATAAGGGCGCAAAAACAATTATCGCTACCCCTGATGGCGAATGCGCAATATTAGAGAAATCAACGCCGTTTTTGGCAAGTGCGGGCACGGGCGATGTTTTAAGCGGCCTAATTGGTGGCCTTATGGCGCAAGGGCTTGAAGCATTCATTGCCGCACAAATCGCAGTATTTATTCATGCGCAGGCAGGTGTTTCCCTTGGTGCAGGATTAATGGCACAAGATTTACCAATAGAGATTGCAGAAATATTAAATCAATATTATAAAAAAACTTAATTTATTAGGTTTGATGCAATGTTTAAAGAGATAAATATTCTTAAAATATATATAGTTTGTATTTTTTTCTTAAAGCCAGTTTATAGTTGTTGGTCTGCATTTTATAAGAGTATTTTAAAAGGAAGTTCTGAAATCAATTTTCAAATCTTCTGTATTGTTTTTACATTGTTTTCAGTAATATCATCGATAAAAATTTTGGGGGATGAAGATTTTTTAAATTCAAAACCTGATTTGCAAAAGCCACTTACTGACAAATATTTTTATAAATATCTAATAATTCTTCTTCTATTTATTAGCATGTTTTTTGCAGGAAAAATCAACAAAATACTAGGTTTTCCGCGAATCTATCATTTTGGAATGCAAGATTTTATGTTTGTTTTTATATATGCTTTCATGATTTTATATAAGCCAAAGGATGAAATTGAACTCAGTCAAAGCTAAAATTTTGCCACTTTACCGCATTTGCGAAATAAAAGTTTCGCGCTATAAATTTCCAAAGAGGGTAAAATGGCAAATCTAGAGAATTTTATAAGCAATCTTCCAAAAGCGGAATTACATCTTCATCTTGAAGGCTCTTTAGAGCCTGAATTAATGTTTGAACTTGCCAAACGCAATAATATTGCAATTCCATTTGATAGTGTTGAGGCGGTTCGCGCGGCATATAAATTTTCCAACCTTCAGGAATTTTTGGATATTTATTATCAAGGTGCGCAAGTACTTATAAATGAACAAGATTTTTACGATTTAACATGGGCATATTTGACCCGTATGAAAGCCGATAATTGCAAACATGTTGAGGTTTTCTTTGACCCACAAACCCATACTGATAGGGGTATTGATTTTGATGTCGTTATAAATGGCATTAATCGCGCGCTTGAAGATGGTAAAAAACAATTGGGAATTTCAAGCTTCCTTATAATGTGTTTTTTACGTCATTTATCCGAAGAAGAAGCTTTCAAAACCCTTTCAATGGCAATTCCGCATTTGGCAAAAATCAAAGGTGTTGGCCTTGATTCATCTGAAGTGGGTCACCCGCCATCAAAATTTGCCAATGTTTTTAAATCGGCGCGTGATTTAGGGCTTAAAATCGTTGCCCATGCAGGTGAAGAAGGCCCACCCAAATATATTTACGAAGCGCTTGATATTTTGCAAATTGACCGCATTGATCACGGTAATCGCTGCCTTGAAGATGAAAAATTGGTGGCACGAATTGTTGATAATGGCCTTACGCTTACGGTTTGCCCTTTATCAAATCTTTCGCTTTGCGTGGTGAAAGATTTGAAACAGCACCCATTGAAAAACATGCTTGCAAAAGGGCTTAAGGCAACAATTAATTCCGATGACCCCGCATATTTTGGCGGCTATTTAAACAAAAACTATATTGAAACCCAAAAAGCAATTGGCCTTACACGAGACGAATTAATAACTCTGGCAAAAAATTCATTCCGTGGCTCATTTTTAAGCCCCCAAGAAATTGAAACCCATTGCGGAGCAATTGATGTTTATTCGTTGGGTTAGGTTTTTAGTTTTTCGTGACTAAGGCTTCTCAAGAAATTGGCAATATCATTGACATCTTGTGGGCTTAGATTTTTGCCGTTTCCACATTTTATTTTTTGCGTTGCGCAGTCAGGTGAAATATTATTATAATTCATTCCTAATTGTGAGACCGCCATTACGCCAATTGCATCTTCAAGTTTAGTTACCGCGCCATTATGGAAATAAGGATAGGTAAGGGCGATATTTCTTAATGATGGAATCCTAAATTGCCCGTATTTGCCGTTTGGGTTTGCGCCCTTATCCTTTTCTAAATCATATTTACGCGATAAATCCGATGTAAAAACTGGAAATATGCGCATACCATCTTTGCCTTGATATAATGATAATTTGCTTGCGCGGCTGAAATTGGGGCCATCATGGCAATTTTTACAGCCGATTTCTTCAAATCTTTTCATTCCTCTTATTTGGCTTGATGAAAGGGAAGAAAGATCGCCTAAAACATAGCGATCATAAGGCGTGTCTTTATCAATCAAAGTTTGTTCATATGTGCTTATGGCATCAAGAACATCATCAGAATTTATATCTTTATTATTTGAGAAATATTGCGGAAATTCTCTTTTATAATCATTAGAATTTGTAATGGTTTTTAATATGGATACAAAATCATGATTGCCCATTTCAATAGGATTCATAAGGGGGCCAGCTGCTTGTTGTTTTAATGATTTTGCGCGACCATCCCAAAATAATAATGATTGTAATGCGGCATTATAAACACTTGGCGCATTACGTGTGCCTGTTTGTTTGAATACACCCAGTGATGTAGGTTGATTATCTGTTCCGCCACCATTTAGTGAATGGCATGATACGCAAGCAATTTTACCATCAGTAGATAAACGCGTATCAAAAAATAATTTTTCGCCAAATTTTGCAATTTCAATTTGTTGATTTGAAAGTATAATTTCATTTCCACTTAAAGCCTGCCATTTTGGTTTCAAAATATTCTTGTCATTTTGATTAATTATATTGGTATTTAAAATTGGTTTTTTGGCATTTGCATTTGTAATAATATAGTTTTTCGTATTTTTATTGACATCATATTCCAAATATTCGGCAACCAATAATTTTATTGCAAAGGCAATAACGCCAGATGCCAATAGGCTGCTTATCATAATCGCCCTTGGTAAATTGTCTGGCTTACGCTTTAAATCTTTGAAAACAATAAGCAATGAAGCAAAGATTCCAAGCAATAAAAAGCCAAGCCCCGCATAAGCGAAAGCGCCTGTATTATACATTTAAAACTCCTGATTATTTTAAAAGTGCATGAAGCCCGCTGGCATTTAGGATTTTTATAATTCCGATTTGATTTGCAATCATGCCAGCTTTTGCAAGGCGTTTGATAGTTCTGGAAACAACTTCACGCGACGTACAAAGATGTCCCGCAATTTGGTCTTGTGTAATCTCTATAAAACCTTGGCCTTGTGCTTTTCGCAATAAAAGTGCGGCAATACGTGCTTCAAGGCCAAATGATGCCGTTTCTTCTAAAAGCTGCATCATTTCAAATAATCTTCCTGAAAGTGCTTCGAAAACGTAAAATTGCACAATGCTTTCATCTTTGAAAACTGATTTGAATGTTGCGCTTGGTATCATTATGATTTGGGTTTCTTCTTCGGTTTCAACCCATGCTGGATATTCCAAGCCTGTGAAAGTGCAATTTAAAGCAAGTATGCAACTTTGAGACTTTTCAATCCAATATAATGTTCCCTCGCGCCCTTCGGGATTTTGATAATAGACACGTAACGCACCCCTTGAAACAATATAGACCCCGCCAACTTCGTCGCCACGCGCAATTACTTGTTTTGACTTTGGAATATCTGTCACAACAATATTATTGGCAAGAAGCTGGCGGTTTATGTCGCTAACCTTGTCAAAGAAGGGAATAAGATTTGAAAAGTTAGGTTGGGTCATTTTATAAAGTCCAAAATAGACCTATAGATATTATCAAGCAATTGCGTCAAAAAGTACCGATTTAGATGAAGCTGTTACAACTTCGGTTATGCTATCAAATGGTAATCCAACTTTTTGATGTGCACGACGTATTGCGTCGCTATCTTGTGCAAGGTTTAGACAAAAGGCCCGACCTTCTTCAAATCCAACATCAACTTTTAGGTTTATAACGCCTTCTTCTTGGCAAGCTTGTTCATATTTTTTATAAAATCCAACAAAGTCATTTGGTGAAATGCCCGCAGGAAAAGTTCCATTTGCTGCGTCATGGATATCGATGAATAATTTTAATTTTGCCATTTTTAACTCCTTTGAAAATAAAATATTTCCAATGGGGTTTGTTTGATGTGACTTTAGTCACAATGCGACAATATGGCTTTATTCAAAAACCATCCCGATACCTACACTTTCCAAATCATCCCAATATTTTGGGTAAGTTTTTGCGGTGCAGGCGGGGTTTTGGATTTTTATGCCTTCGATTACCAAGCCTGCTAATGCAAATGACATTGCGATGCGGTGGTCGTGATAGGTGTGGATTCGCGCATCTGATTTTGTACCGATTAATGATGCATCGGGGGTGATTAGTAAATCATCGCCAATTTCTTGCGCAAGGCCATTTTTGATTTTGTTTAACTCGGTGCAAACGGCGTTAATTCTATCACATTCTTTTACGCGCAAATTTGCAATTCCAACAAAGCGAACAGGTGTTTTGTTAAATGCCGCCAAAACCGCAATTGTTGGTATGGCATCTTGCATTTGGCTGCCATCAATTATTGCGGGTAAATTTGGAAATTGTGAAATATAATCATAGGCTTTGGCATCGGGCTGCATCATTTTATCGGGTGCAATTCCAATATCAATATTGGCACCCAATAATGCATTTATCCCCCATATATAGGTTGCAGCCGATGCATCGGGTTCAACCCAATATTCGCGCGCTTTATATGGTAAATTGGCAATTTCCCAATCAAGTTTACCAATTTCCTTAACATCCGCCCCAAAGGCACGCATACTTTCAAGCGTAATATCAATATAACCAAGTGCGCCAATATCGCCATCTTTAACGCCAAGCCTAAAAGGGGTTTCGCCTTTATTTGCCGCCATCAAAAGCGCCGAAACATATTGTGATGAAAGGCTGGCATCAACTTTGATATTGCGATTTTTAAAACTGCCATCGCTTTTGATTGTAACGGGCGGGCAATTGGTTGGGGCGGATGCATCAATTCCAGCCTCTTTTAGGGCGGCAATTAAGGGCGCGATTGGGCGCTTTTGCATATGCTCATCACCCGTAAGGATAGTTGTGCCATTAATGGTTGCGACAGCGGCAGTTAAAAACCTTACCGCAGTTCCGGCATTGCCAAGGAATAATTCACTTTCACTTGGTTTTAAATTACCATCACTTTTAATTAAAAATTCTGTTTCGCCAGTTTCATCAACCAAAACACCCAATTGACGTAAAGCCTGCGCCATATATTTTGTATCATCGCTTTTTAACGCACCAGTGATACGGCTTTCACCATTGGCAAGGGCGGCCAATAATAAAACACGATTGGTAATTGATTTTGAACCCGGAAGGGCGATTTTACCCGTAATTTTTGTTTTAGAGGGTGTTAAAATAACGGCTTTGGCATTGCTTGATATCATGCGCGTTTATTAGCATATAAAGTCATTTTAACAATGTTTCATTTGCCCAAGCTTGCGATTTTGTGCATTTCAAAAATTGGTGGCAAAATGACGTGAAACTTACTTCCAATTCCTAATTCGCTTGTAAGTTTAATTTCGCCATTCATCAAATTGACCAAATCAGAAACCAATGAAAGACCAATTCCAGCGCCGCCATATGCGCGCGTTATACTTGCATCAATTTGGGTAAAGCTTTTGAAGATTATATCTTTATGCTCATCACTAATACCTATGCCGGTGTCTTCGACAATAAGGTTAAAATTATTTGATTTATCGATATAAATTTCCAATTTTATTGCGCCGCTATGTGTGAATTTTATAGCATTTGATAAAAGGTTTTGCGCAATTTGATTTATACGTTTTGTATCACCAAAAAAGTAAGATTCAAAATTGCTATGATAATTATTTTCAAACTTTAAATTCTTTTGATGCGCGCATTTTTGTGTGTTTTCATAAATAGATTTATATAATTTCCCAATTTCAATTTCATCACATTCAAGTGTGGTAGTTCCCATTTCAAGGGCGCTTAGTTCGATTATGTCTTTTAAAACACTTTCTAATTCGCCGCCTGATTGGCAAATAATATCGATTAGTGTTTCTTGTGTTTGGTCAAGATTGGTTGCCTTCATTGCCTCTGCACAGCCGATAACACCATTAAGTGGTGTTCGTATTTCATGGCTTATATTTGATAAGAATGCGCTTTTTACATTATTGGCACTTTGGGCAAGGGTTTTAAGAATTTTTACGTTTTCATAAGCCTTTTTCTCACTTGTTATATCAACAAAACTTACGACAACATGTTGCGGAACGCTTTCATCATCAAGCTCTAGCGGTTTTGCAGATACTAATAGCCAAATTCTTTCTCCATCAGGCCGTTTAACGCCTAATATTTCATCTTTAACGGCTCTGTTACAATGTAGGCATTTCATAGATGGATGTTCGCGCCAAGAAATTTCAATTCCTTCTTCGTTCACAGCGTCCCAAGTATCGTCTTTTGCACTTGCGTTTAATAATTCCTCACTTGAATATCCAAGTATTTCACATGCACGCGGATTGGAAAAAATAATTTTTCCTTGAGCGTTTTGTAAAACCAAACCATCATGCATAGTTTGCAATATAAGTTCGGCACGTTTGTCATTATGCGCGCTCTCTTTAATTTTATTTTGATATTGTGCTTCTTGCTTGGATAAAATTATTAGCTTTATGCAATTTTCAATATTTCGCGCCAATAAAGATAGATAATTGGCATCACTATGTGAAAAGCTTCTTGGTTTTGTGTCAATTATACAAATTGTGCCTATGTTACAATTATCAATATTTATTGGTGCACCAGCATAAAACCGTATGTTGGTTTCATCTAAAACATAGGGATTATGGCAAAAGCGCGCATCTTTTGTGGCATCTTCAATAATCAATAATTTATCTGATTTTATGGTTTGGTTGCAAAATGAAACATTACGCTCGGTTTCATTTATATCAAGTCCAATTTTGGCTTTAAACCATTGTTTTTCTTCATCTATAATTGAAAATAAGGATATAGGCACATCGAAATGTTCCTTAGCTAATTGGATAATTGATTTAAACGCAGGCTCTGACGCTTTATTCATTAAGTCCAACTCATGGAGTTTATTTATTCGAGTACTTTCAAAACTATTCATTCAACTGAAGCTTTTTATTAAATTCATTTAGTTAAGCATTTTAACACTATAAATTTTAATAGTAACTTAAAATTGTAACATGGTTTGTCGCTAGTTTTAGTAGATTTTAGTCTTAGGCGTTTAAAGCGATATTTGTGACTAATTGTGAAATATTCTTATAGACCAAATTTCTAATTAATATTTTATTATCTATAAAAAATACACAAATATAAAAGCATAACAATAATTGATTGAATATAAAGGTATTTCCAACCTATAATTGCAAATTTTTAATCTTTTTAGAATATCATAATACAAAATGGTGGGCTATGAATATTCTAATTATAGATGACGAACAATCACTTCATGAGGCTTATGGGCATATTTTTGCCAAGTCTGATAATCAAAAAATGAAGTTGGTGCAAAGTCTTGAAGAAGATCTGTTTGGTGAAAACATAAGTGAAGATGTAATCTCACTATTGCCGCGCGCGAACCTTGTTCATGCCTATCAAGGCGAAGAGGGTGTTGAGATTGTTCGGCAGGCCAAAGAAAACGGCCAACCATTCCAAATCGTCTTTGTTGATTATAGAATGCCACCAGGTATTGATGGCAAAGAAACGGCAATTCGCATTCGTCAAATTGACCCTGATGTTAATATTGTTATTGTTTCTGCCTATGCAGATAAACATATTGGTGAAATTTTATCTGAAGCTGGGCCTGCGCATAAATTATTCTTTGTTCCAAAGCCTTTTTCTAACGAAGAAATATCACAATTAGCAAATGCATTAGTGTCACGCTGGGAATATGATGCGTTGCAAATCAAAGCTTTGCAGCAAAAAGTTTTAGAGCTTGCAGAAAGTGAGGCGCGGGCAACACAAATTGCAAATCATGATTTCTTAACTGGTGCGCCAAACCGTATGTATTTCATGCGCGAGCTTTCAATAAGAAGCCAAGAAAATACAAATAATTTTGCTCTTGCGATTTTGGATATTGATAAGTTTAAGTTGGTAAATGATGCATTTGGTCATTTTACTGGCGATGATTTGATAAAAACAATTTATAATGAAATCGTTGCGCAAATGCCGCAAAACACTTTTATTGCAAGATTGGGTTCAGACGAATTCGGCCTTATTTTCCATGATTGCACGGAAGAAAAAGCGCGCCAAAATTGTGAAAAATTACTAAGTATAATTAAGCGTCCAATAAAAATTCTTGATAAAGATATTCAAGTAAGTGCATCTATTGGCCTGTTCGTTTGCAGGTCTTGCTGCGAATTAGAACCTATTGAAAAAATGCGCATGGCTGATACCGCGCTTAATTTTGCAAAAAATAATGGTCGCAATCAATATGCAATTTTTGACGAAAAACTTGATGAGAGTGCCAAATTCCGCAGAATGGTGATTTCAAGTGTTGAAAATGCCATTAAGTCTGGCGAAATCGCCAATTTCTATCAGCCGATTGTTGACCGTGAAAGATTGGATATAGTTGGTTTTGAAGCCCTACTTCGTTGGGATAGTAAAGAGTTTGGCCCTATATCACCGGGCATTTTCATTCCAATCATCGAAGATTCAGAATTAATTTATGATATTGGTGATTGGGTAATTAAAAACGCAATTAATGATTGTAAAAATTGGCCTAATCACTATGTCTCAATCAATTTTTCACCTAAGCAATTTAGACGCCCTAATTTTGTAGAATTCCTTTGTGAAGAAGCGAAGGCAGCAGGTGTAAGTTTTGACAGAATTCAAATCGAAGTTACAGAAACAGCAATTTTTGATAATATCGATAATGCAAAAAAACTATTGCGTACTCTGCATGATTTAGGGTTTAAAATTGCCCTTGATGATTTTGGAACAGGATATTCAAGTCTTGTAAGCGTTAAAAACTTTGATCTTGATTGTATCAAGATTGACAAAAGCTTTGTTGATAAAATTGGTATCGAAAAACATTCTGATGCAATTGTTCATTCGCTTACTAATCTTGCCAAACGACTTGGCATTAATATTGTTGCAGAAGGTGTGGAAAATGAAATGCAATGTCAGGCGTTGCGCTTGCTAGGATGTTCACATTTACAAGGATATTTATTTGGGCCAGCCATAAGTGCCCATGATGCCTCATTAATGGTTATTGAGAAATTAAACGAAACAGTCGAATCAAAACCTGCAAAGGCAAGTTAATTTGTCCATAAAAAAAGCAATTCAAAGATTTATTATAAAGAATAAAATCGATTATTATAATAAATTACAAATTGGCGAAAAGCTAAGTCTTTCGTTGTTAATCGCGGGCTTTTGCGGATTTATTATGTTGGTTTTATTCGTTAAAACTACTGTTTATGCCCGCCTTGACCGTCTTGAAGGTGAACAATTAAACCATCACGCCGCGCAATTACAATCTTACTTGGATGACGTTAAAACTGTTGTACGTGATAAAAGTCTTGATTGGTCAATCTGGGATGAGACCTATAAATATAGCACAGAATTTGGCGAAGTTTTCGCAGATAAAAACTACACTTTTGAACCTATAAATGATTTTGGACTAAGCGGTATCGGCGTTGCAAGCCTAGAGAATGACCGAATTTCAACATATGTTTATGATAAAGAAACGCAAAAATTAAACCCAGAAAAAACTAATGAACTAAAAAATTTGATGCTTTCAGAAAAAATGAAATCACAAATTCGGAAAACATCAAACTTTCAAGGCTTCATAAAGTTACGCAATGAATTATATTCATTTAGCGCCGCACAAATTCTTACCAGCAAGAAAAAAGGCCCTGTACATGGCTATATGGTTGTAATTGAAAAAATTACGGCAGAAGACATTCAAAATAGCCTTCATTTTTCAACTACTATTGATTTGATGCGCCAAAAGGAAATCTTTAAATTCCATTATACACCAGATGTAGTCTATACAAGTGTGGCGATTAAGGGGATTGATAATATCACCCTTGGCCGGCTTACAACATCTTATCCAAGAAGTTTGAATAGCGTTAAAATTTCGCTTTGGTGGACGATTGCACTTGGAACATCGCTTGTTATGATCGCTGGTGTTCTATTCCTTTATTCAAAAATACAATCAATTATCATTTTTCCAATGGACAAGATTGTGAACCATTTGCGTGAAATTTCATTGAATGGTGAAATGCGTAAAATTGGTTTTAAAGGCAGGTATGATGAAATTGGAGCACTAGCTAATGCATTTGATAGTATGATTGGTCGTTTAAACACGCTCCAATCAGAATTGGAACGCGAATCTTATGAATTAGGTAAAGTTCAAAACCAAATTGATTTGATGCATAATGTCAAAAACACATTAAGCCCGTTTAGAGTTATAACAAGTAAAATTGTTGATAAAATTGAATTAACCCAACCAAATGTTTATCGCGCACTAGGTGAATTAAAAAATCCACAAGTTGATGAAATAAGGCGCGAAAAGCTAATTCAATATTTGGAATCATATCTAAACGCGAGTGATGACAAAACTGAAGAAGCAATGCATTTAATAAGAAAGGCACAAGAAAATTTGGACATGATCGTTCAAGCAATTTCCCATGGTCAGAAAAAAAGTGCCAACACAAATTTTGGTGAAAGCTGTAATATTTCCAATGTGGTTGATAATGCTCTAAGCATTGCGCGCCACAATGAAATTCCTATGACGATTAATTTTGATAAGGATACAAAATATTTCGTAAAAGCTAATCGCGTTATAATGGGGCAATTGTTCGACAATATAATTACAAATGCTGTTGAAGCTATTTCAACCTCACATAATGATAATGGCTTGATAGATATAAAAATCAGCCCTGTTAATGATGAAAATGGCAATATGGTTGAAATATCTATAAAAGATAATGGCGATGGCATAAATCAAGAAGATATAGATAATCTGTTTAAACGCGGCTTCTCAACACGAGATTTCAAATCAGGTGGTCTTGGCCTTCATTGGTGCGCAAATACTGTAAATTCAATTGGCGGCAAAATTAAACTATCAAGCCAAGGCAAAAACCAAGGCGCCGAAGTAAAAGTCACCCTCCCAAGCGCAAACGCAGCGTAATATTAAAATCATAAATTTATAGATATAATTGTTACAATAGTCGCAAAGCAACCAAAAACCAAAAAGTGAATAATTTTTAAAAACCACGCTTTTTAAAAATTATTTGCCTAATTAAATAAAATTGCTAAGTGAGCGAAGCGAAAGCGGCAATTTGAGGATATTTGGTGGAGCCTAGGGGAGAAACTTCGAACCAATTGCGCGCCAAGTAGCGCGCCGGCGGCAGTCCGCCGCCCCATCGGAGCGGTGAGGGAATAGCAGGAGCGATAAGCGACTGCCCGAACATAAGCGTGAGATAAAAAAATGGTGGACATAAGGGGAGAAACTTCGAACCTTTTATTCACAACATTAGAGCAATGGAACGAAATTTTACAAGATACTTCGGTCGTAAAATGGGAAAATGATAACACTCCCATAGCAAAGGCGAAGAATCCCCCAAATGTCGTCAAAAAGCGGGCTAAGCCTAAATCTAACAAAGCATCGGCTTAGGTTTGGGGGCGCAAATGACATTTTCAGGCAACGGTATTTCAAACCCACCGCCATTTTCATTGCGGTTCACATTTGAAGAAAAGGCAAGGCTATTGGAAGAAGCTGGCGATATGTCACTAGCTTCCTATGTGAAATCCCGCCTTTTTGATAACTCTCGCCCTGCGCCAAAACGTCGAAGCAAGAAACCTATAAAGGATCACGCTGCGTTGGCGCAAGTTTTGGCTTTGTTGGGAAAATCTCACATCGCGAATAATATCAACCAATTGGCAAAAGCCGCCAATACGGGCAGTTTGCCCGTCAATATCGACACCGAACGTGCCTTAAATGATGCCGCAAAAGACATTGCGCGTATGCGTAAGATGTTGATTGAGGCATTAGACCTGCAAGAGTTTACATGATTATAAAGGCTTCCCAGCGTAGTGGTGGTAAGCAACTCGGCCTTCATTTATTAAAGACCGAAGAAAATGAGCATGTCGAATTGCATGAGGTATCGGGCTTTGTTTCTAATTCATTGATGGGGGCAATGAACGAAGCCTATGCCATGGCGCGGGGAACCAAATGTGAGCAATATTTGTTTTCGGTGTCTTTAAGCCCACCCGCCCATGAAAGCGTTCAAATCGAAGTCTTTGAAAAGGCAATTAAGGACATTGAAGAGCGTCTCGGGCTTAAAGGCCAACCCCGCGCCATTGTGTTCCATGAAAAGGAAGGGCGGCGGCATTGCCACGCCGTATGGTCACGCATTGATGCGGAAACCATGAAGGCAAAAGAATTGCCATTCTTTAAGAACAAACTCCAAGAAATCTCAAAACAGCTTTTTCTTGAAAATGGCTGGGGTATTCCCAAAGGATTTTTGGATAAAGGTTTACGCGACCCGCGCACCTTTAATCTTGCCGAATGGCAACAGGCCAAACGGACTGGCATAAATCCAAAGGATATTAAAGAAGCTGCGCAAAGCTGCTGGTCGCGTTCGGACGGATTAAAATCATTTGAACGCGCCATGGAAGAAAAAGGATTATTCCTTGCCAAAGGCGATAGGCGCGGATTTGTGGCAATGACGGTTGAAGGTGAAGTTTTCGCCGTTTCAAGGCTTTTGGATATCAAATCTAAAGACGTAAATGCCAAACTTGGCAATCCTGATAATTTGAAGTCCGTTACTGAAACCAAAGCATTTCTAGCCAAAGAAATAACCGAGAAACTTAGCCCTATTATCAAAGAAGCCAAGAATATGGCTCGGGCGCAAATGCAGCCGCTTAATCAACAACGCGAGAAAATGAAAACCCAACACCAAACCGAACGGCAAAAATTGGACAGAGGCCAAAGGCAGCGCCATGAACAAGAAACCAAAGACCGCGCAAATCGCATTCGCAAGGGCTTTATGGGGCTTTGGGATAAACTAACTGGTGAATATGCCAAAATCAGAAAGCAAAATGAAATGGAGGCTTTCTTTTCACTCAATCGTGACCGCAAACAGCGTCACGATCTTATCCAAGCGCAACTAAAGGAACGCCAAACCCTGCAAGCCAAAATCATGGAAGTAAGAACGCGGCATACAAAAATGCTACTCGACCTCTATCGCCATGCGTCCCATTATCGTCGCCTTGAAAAAGATAAGCAGGCGCAAAGGGAAAACCCTAATAATCGAGACAATCAACGCAAACGGGATAATGGGCTGGAATTGGGATGATTTGCAAATATGATTTAATTGCCATAAATTATATTTATGAGCCAATCTTCATAAAATATAAATATGATTTAAATATCATATTGCAAAAATATATGAATTGGGTCATAATGAACAAATGGAACATTTAGCAAGAACTACAAAACAAATTGGTGCGGTAATTCAAAACTACCGTAAGAAAAAGCAATTGTCACAAGCTGAGCTGGGACAGACTATAAATCTATGGCAGGAAACAATTTCAAAAATTGAGAATGGCAACCCTGCAACAAGGATTGATAATATTTGTGACATATTGAGTGCGCTGGAATTAGAGTTAGTTATTCGTCCACGTGGGGCTGTATCTAAAAAAGATATTGAGGATATATTCTAATGGGGCGTTCGAGGGCACATATTCCTTTAAATATATTTTTGAATAATAAATTTGTCGGACGCCTGATAAAACAATCAAGCGGCGCGATAGAGTTTAAATATGACGACACATGGCTTGCATGGGAATATGCAATGCCAATTTCATTATCATTGCCCTTGCGAACAACTCCCTTTCGCGGTCAGATTGTAACTTCGGTCTTTGAAAACTTACTGCCCGATTCAGAACCAATCTTGCGACGCATGGCGGAAAAAGTTGGCGCCGAAGGTATAGATTATTATAGCTTACTTACAAAAATAGGTCGTGATTGCGTTGGTGCTTTGCAATTTTTGCCCGACGCTATTGAAGTAGATGCATTGTCTGAAATTAGTGGTGAGGTAGTAAGTGAAGACGCAATCGAGGCCATAATTAAAAACCTCGCTCGCGCTCCACTTGGTTTAAGGGAAGATGACGGCTTTCGTATTTCTGTTGCCGGAGCGCAAGAAAAAACCGCGCTTCTTTGGCACGATGGACAATGGAAGAAACCACATGGCACGACACCAACAACCCATATTTTTAAGCCGCAAATGGGTAAAATCGAGACAAGCGAAGGCACTATTGATTTAACTAATAGCGTTGAAAATGAATATTATTGCCTAAAGCTCATGGAATTGTTTGGTCTAAAAACCAATAAAGCCCAAATTGCGCAATTTGGCGAAAAGAAAGTTCTAATCATCGAACGGTTTGACCGCAGATGGACAAAGGACAATCGACTTATAAGATTGCCGCAAGAAGATTGTTGCCAAGCATTAGGCGTTCCGCCAAGCCAAAAATATCAAAATCATGGCGGTCCATCAATCGCGCAAATCCTTGAATTTTTAAAAGGAAGCGATACTCCAAATGAAGATATAAAGGCTTTTTTCAAAAGTCAGATTTTATTTTGGCTAATGGGTGCAACCGATGGTCACGGTAAAAATTTCAGCGTGTTTTTAAATCAAGGTGGTCGTTATAACTCAACCCCATTTTATGACGTTCTGACTGCGCAACCAAGCTTTGATGCAAAACAAATAAGACACAAAGATTATAAGCTTGCCATGTCTATCGGCAACAATCGCAAATATAAAATCTTAGACATTCATAAACGCCATTTTGTGGAAACAGCAAAAGAAGCGAATATAGGCGAAAATATTATTGAACCAATCTTTGAAGAAATAATCGAAACAAGCCACCAAGCCTTAGATTCAATCGAAGAAACCTTGCCTACAAACTTTCCAGAAGGCATTCATGAAAGCGTGAAGGCATCGGTATTAAGCAGGATTAAAATTCTGACGATGAAAGAATAATAAACCCGAACGGGATGATTGCATCGCAAATTCGCTAAGTCTCGGCCAAAAAGACCCGAACGGGGTTATTCAAGCGCTTAGACAACTTCACCAAAAAGTGACCGCACAAAGCAAAAATAAAGCTAACACCGAAACTTTCATAGTAATGCCCTATTAGGTGAAAATTTGGAACGAGTATAATGCAAGAAAAATTTGATAGATCGCAATTCCACGAATTGGTTTGGAGTAAGCAAATTTCCGACATCGCAAAAGAATTTGAATTATCGGAAAATAAACTAAAGGATATTGCCCGCGAATACGATATTCCATTACCTGATAGAAATTACTGGCTTGCGAAAAGTCGCGGTGAAACTCCTGAATCAAAGCCACTTCCCCGTCGCCGCTTTGCAGGTGGCCAATATATTTATCTAAAAGGTAGCCCAAGACATTATTACTATTGGGGTTCGGTTACAAAAGAAGAATTGTATGCGCCACTACCCACTAAGCCTGAATTTGAATACGAGATTGAGGAAGTGCGCCCTGAAGTCTTGGCGGAAGTAAAAGAAAAACTGGCACCAATCTCCCTTTTACAATCCCATTCGAGAATAAAAAAGCTATTGGATGATGACAAGAGGCGTAAATCTGAATCAAAACGTGGTGGTGTTAGACTATATTGGGGGCCGACAGAGTGGTTTGGAACAAAGGGGCAAAAGCGCCGCCTTGGAATTATGAATTCCGTTTTTAAAACTATCGAAAGAATGCAACACACAATTCAAGAAATTGATGACCATGGCAATAACATAGTGTTGTTGATTCATGGTCAAAAAATCAAATTAGAAATTGTGGAAATGCAACATCGCGGTGGCCCAATTCCGTTTTTGCAAGATGAACCCGAACTAACCAAAGTGAAAATTTCACTGAATGGCTCAGATGGCACTTACGGCTGCTTTAAAGAATGGCGCGACGAACCTAAAAAGAGGTTAGAAGATAGGCTAATTGATATTATCACCGACATTATTCTTACATCTGAAATTGGATATCGTTCATACAAAATCAGACAGTGGGAAGAAGATATAAGGGCAATTAAACACGCAAGACAAGAGTATGAGAAGAAGCGCATAGAAGAAGAAAATAAAAGGATTGAGCGATTAATATCGCAAGCCGAATATCTTCAAAAGGCCGAACAAATAAGAAGCTATGTTAAAAGGATATTGAAATCTAAGCCCGAAAATACTGAACAATTCAACCTCGATAAATGGTCAAACTGGGCATTAAAGACCGCAGATTTAATTGACCCAATTATAAGCGAGAGTTTTAAAGAAATTATCCTTGAAAAAGAATGAGGCGGGATTTATCCCGCCTTCAAATTTATTTGACTTTTCTTTTATTGCTGCCAGCAAACGCCTTCAATCGAACGGCTCACCGAATAAGTGGTTAAATTGCAAAGCTCTGACCCTAGGATAGAGCAAACAGCGCGATAACCCGGTGAAGCATCTGAACCGCTCTCGGTTGAATAACCTGTAAAGCTGCCATCGGCTCTAAATGCTAAATTAGCAGTTTGCGAAACATTGCTTCCATCAATCCAGTTGATAGAAATATTATATTCACCGCCCGAACCAAATATAGGATAACGACCCGAACGAATTACCGACGAACCGCGCGCGCCCATAATTGTAACAATTCCAGCGTTGCGATTATGTTGCATCGAAAATGAAAAACGGCTTTCAACGCGCGAATTACCATTCATAGGATTTGAAGCAAGGCGTGCATCAACACCTTCACATGAATAGTTAGAAACCGATTGGCTAATTGTTGCACGTTTAGGCGCAGCTTTCTTTTTTGCTGGGGCCGCATTGGCGACAGAAGCAATTAAAGTTGCCATCAAAATAATTGCTACGGCAGTTTTCAATGTGTATTTCATTTTACTCTCCTTAAATAGGCAGAATTACCATCTAAGCAGAGTTATAATTTGCAATCGCACCTTCTTTGGGGGAAACTCGAACATGGCAAAACTAACGCCCTAAAAGAGCGTTAGTTGATTTGAATTTTGCTCAATAGTTTTCCAAGTGGAATTGCTTTTTGCTTCTTGGTTTAACCACGCAAGAACATAAGCCCAAATATCGGAATAGCCGTCTAGTTCGCACGGATGAAAGAAATGAGAGCGATAGCCAGTTTCGGTAATTGGCAATGGGCGTTCGTTTTCGGAATAAATATCAAGATGCGATAAACAAAAGTCAGTTCCATATTTAAAATAAACTGGCGCATAATGAATTTCGATATTGATACCATTCCAAGATTTTTTGATGATTTGAATATTGTCTAACATGATTGCCTCCTTTGGTTTGATGTCCATTTGATGGGAGACAAAGGGCAGGTTTCCAAAGCCCAAGTTCACCAAAGGGAAACAGGCAACACGGGAGGTTACGACTGGCGCGGGCGGCCTGTTGAACTTGGGATGAAATCTGCCATGGCTCAAATAATTCATGGAAAACCAAAGAGGACAAATACTTGGCATGAAATAAGAAGGCAGCCATCAGGCCGCCTCCTCAAATTGATTGTTAGCTGATTTTTTGAGCAAATATTCCGAAGCTTTTGAAGCCTGACTGGCTGCGGTGATGATGGCTTTTGAATCTTGCTTTAAGACTTGAAGCCAATTGTTGATATAGCAAGCGTGGTCTTCGCGTGGTTCTTGGGTGATACCAAGTTCGGAACATAGGAATGCCGCACCAAGTTCTGCAACAAGTTCTTCCATTGCGTAGCGATTATCTCCAAAGCGCTTGCCAAAATCGCGTGCAAGGCGGTTTGATGAACCTGTCCAATGGGTAAGCTCGTGAAACAAGGTTGAATACCAGCCTTCGGTTGGTGACGAAGTTTCGGTGCCAACGAAACGATGACGATCTGGCATTGAGATAGTATCACTTGATGGGCTGTAGCAAGCGCGCGCACCGCCAATATTTATTTTGGCATTGGTTGAAGCGATAAAACGTTCAGCATTTTCACAAGCTATAATTTTATCAATTTGCGGCTCGGTTGCGGGCATTTCATAACCTTCAACTTGTGCAACATTGAATACGCGTGATGCTTTGGCGATTGAGTAATGAGTTGGGTCTTCGCTATTTTGATTTTCAACTTCGATATCTTTGAAGAAGATAATCACAGAAGAGGCTTCACCTTTGCGAACTTGCGCACCGCGTTCTTGCCATTGTTTATAAGTGCCCCAAATGCCATGCTCAAAGCCATTGGCATATGCAGCAATCCAAAGCGCAAGAATATTCACTCCATTGTATGATTTCTTGGATTGGACATTGAATGGACGGGCAGTTGAAAAGCCTTTGCGATGCCAAGGTAATTGAACATCACCCACACCGTTTTCAATTGCGGAAATGATTTGATGGGTAATAGTTTCATAAACGTCGAAACGTGAAATTGAAGATTTAGATTGATTTTTCATGTCCATCTCCTTTCGCTTTATCTTGAGGACGGACACAAAAAAGTTTGGGGGAAAGATGGGCTGTCACCCTGATTCATTCAGGGCGTATGGGCAACACGGGAGTGGAAATCAAAGATTGCAACGAATGGAGCGGGCAGCCCCATTGACCACCCATCACCCCAAACTATGGGTTCGGCATGGGCTCAAGAGGGAGCGGAGAAGGCGTGAATCTGTCAGTAATATTTTTATACATTTATTTCGATAAGCGCAATTAGATATCTACATCATCAAATATTGATCGGACTTGAACATTAGCTTTATTAGCAACATCGGTTGAACTCGACAATAGGGAGTCAAAATCTAATTCATTATTCCGCTCAAAAGCTAGCTCTTCTACAGTTTCATTTATAAATGCTAGTGCTTCAGCAATTTTAGACTGTGCAATTTCATCTTCTTTGAAAGCTTCTTTATAATCATTCAAACAACTCGTTAGTTCCTCAAAATGTGAAGATGGCTCGTCGTGTTCACTATAATTTGAGCGCCATTCATTTATTACGCGAACAAATTCGCCAATAAGATTTTGTCTAACATAATTCAAAATATCTGACGTCTCTTCTGGCAAAAGCAATTTCGCAACGTCGTCTCTCAAAAATCCAGAATCGGGAGTTTCTACAGCGAGTTCCTTAATTTCGCCAACCATTCTAAGTCGAATTTCTTCGTCCAAAATATCCAATTCTTTGAGTCGCATTGCAACGTCAATTTCTGAACTTGCATAAATGTATGAACGCACATGAAGATTGGGAACAAATTGATTGAAGTTTTGCAGGAATTCTTCAAGAAACGCCCTGTCGCATCGGTATGCTAAAAATCGATGCAGCTTGGCTTGGTTATACCATTTGGAAAGGTCATACGTTCTTATTTTTTCTATTACAATTGAAAAAAGACGCTTTGGGACCAAAACCCTTGCCCCTTGAATCTCCATAGGGCCACAAGAAATCTCGGTAAACAATTTTTCCAAAGGAGCTCCTGTCAGGTAAATATCCATCAAATCGGGGCTCTTTGCCACTAAAGATGCATAGGCATCCCTAACTGTCGGATGTTTGAACCCCCAGCAATAGGATTCGCTATTAAGGTTATTTATTACGACACTTCCATTTAGTGCTTCGAGACTTCTTACAATACCAGTAGGCGAACCACCAACTCTCGTAACTGCCTTATATTCATCATCGCTAAGTTGGATAGGGCTCGGCAAATTTCCGCCTGACATAAACACGGCTGCTAAGGCGGCACGGCTGTCAGTATCTAAAGTGTCGATGATTTCACAAAGTAATTCAGTTGGTCTTTCCAAAAAGGCAATTATTGCATACCTTTCCAAGGTCAACTTCTCAGTGAAAAATCTTGTTCCAAATCGTCGAGCAATTTCAGGACTGAAACTTTCGTGCGCCGCAATTTCATTTAGAAGTGGCTTTATCTTGGATTTGTAATCGGTAGACTGATTTCCAAGCTTAATATGATTATATAAGATTTGCTCCTTCTCTTCGAGTGTTAATTTTTCAACCTGAATCACGACTTGAGATTCTTTTAATACCGGCAATGAGGATTCCTTTAGTACTCTCTTCGCGCTTTGGTAAACGTAAGTTCTGGAAGTAAAAATGACCTTAGACCCTTTATTTATCGCGGCTTTGACTAGAGGAAAAATTCTATTCCATGCAATCGCGCTACTCCAGTCAAATTGAGTCGGCCCAAAAGCATCGTCCACCCAGAAAAGTTGCTTTTCGTTCGGATTATAATGCGTTTTGAAATCCTCGGCATTGTTGATTTTCAAAGTTGAACAACCCCAATTGTCTAACGAACCCATACAAAGGGCAGCAGCAATTGTAGATTTACCACACATTGGGTCGCCTAGAAGCAACACAAAACCATGTTCACTTATAGCTTGAGCACTCTTTAAATATGCGTCAGTGATAATGAATTTCCTTAAATCATCCCCTAAGGAACTCAATATTTCTTGCGATTGCTGATAGGCTCGCTCGTCAAGAATTTGACTTAAATCTCCTAAACCATAAATCCTAGGAACCAACATCCTGAGTTTCCGTGATTCTCTGATAATTTCGCAAATCCGTTCATAGCCAAATACACGGCAGCATTTAACGCCATCGATAGTTTCGAATTTTTTTCTTATTGCCCTCTCGTTTGTCCCAGTAAGTTTGTAATTAGTGAATATGAAGTAGTTATCCGCAAGTCCATCTTTAGATAGAGTTAAAACTTTGTTATACTCGTCAATCAAATCCGAAAGCTTGATTTGAACATCTGCCTTCGCGGTGAATTTGCATTGAACAGTAAATGAGCCTGAAAATGTTTCGCCACCCTTGTTTTGCCATTGTCCAGTAAAAGCCCCGTCTCTACCACCATCATACGAGTCGAAAAATGACTGGATAGTTTGCCCCCAAATTTCTGAAGTTATAGTGGTACAAAGCTTTTGAAATGCTTTCCAACCTAGAGTCTGAAGCTCATAAGTTACATCAGTTGCTACGACTTTCGAACCATTCATTTAATTCAAACCAGCCTAGATAGTTTTTCAATTTCGATTAGCCATCCCTTTATTTCATCAAATCCATTCCGTTCTTGCAATCTTTCAACGGACATTTTTTCAACGGCGAAAGTATTTAAAAATTTCTTCTTATTGCTTGCCAGTTCTTTCTTTTTTTCATCGGCCAATTGACCCCACGTGCTAGGGCTAAAGCATTCTGCAACTAATAAGGGAACATCATCTTCATCCAAAATAGGTCTTAAATTTGTAAGCCGCGAACCATTTTCATTGTAGGCTTCTAAAATTGCATCATGGTGCAAGTAATTTTCAAGCTCCAGCTTCGCTGTGTTAATAGCTAGTTTTTTGGGATTGTTTTCGGCATTAATTCTAGCAACCATTGTTTTGTTGTCATCAACGTCGTTATCATATATATGTAACTGAGGCTTACCCAAGCCATCTAAGTGTCTTTGCTCAACATAGTGTTTTAATGCAGACCCTCCTGTAATCACATATCCGACAGTATTGGTGCTCGTTAAGTCGAAAATAGAATTATCGTGCCTATGAATAATTCTACTATATCTCTTAATCGCATTTACATCATGATTACCTTCTACAAATAATAGAACCTTTATATGGTCAGATGGGTTTGGCAGAATTCCAAGGGTTTTAATTATCTTGTCTATTACAATTTCGTCGGTATCTTGATTTTGAAAATTATATCCGTATTCGATTTGTGGTGTGCCATTCTCACCAGTTGTTATAAATCTTAAAGATCTTACAGGGATTTCGCGGACCAAATTTGCACTATGTGTTGTGAATATAACTTGAACATTTTCTTGTGCGCTCAAGTCTGCCAATGCTTCTATTATCATTTTTTGGTGATTTGGGTGCTGTGAAGTCTCAGGCTCTTCAATCGCGTAAATAATAGATGGAGCGTTGCTCTCAGTTCTACGTCGCTCTGCCTGAGCTTGAAAAAAGCTTAGTATTACTAAGCGGCGTATACCGCTACCACGTTTATTTAACGGGATATTTTCTTCATTTAGCAAAGTTAAATCGAAAATCTTATTATAATTTGGTGATTTTGAAAATTCAGATTTTAATTTTTCAGATAGATTTTCATCAAATGCCTTTAGTTTTTCAATTGTTTTATCTGCGATTTGCGTGGAGAATTCTTTTACCTTATCTTCTATTTGAGAAATCAAATTTTGTATTTCGTTTAATGCCAAGGCTTCGTTGATTGCAGCTTGTAGCGGGTCTTTAATATCTCCATCTTTATCATCAAAAGACTTATCTGATTTAAAGAGTGAAAAAACAGGAAGAAGTTTTTTTAAACTACCCCAAATTGATTTTAGATTGTCTTCTGTATCTAGACTTCCATCAACTTTAATAACCTTTTCAGCGCGCTCACCTCCTATATAATTTCTAATTGCTTGCCTTAAAGCTGGATTTTGTTTAACGTTTACACCATTCAACTCAACGCCAAGCTGTTCGGCCAAAGTTTTAAGGCTGCTATTTTTTAGACTTAATAAATTTGATAATCTTTCATCACTTGGATGATTTGCAATCAAATAGGTTGCGATAGACTTGCGTCCACCGAAAGAAAAAACTTTTTTAACCTGTAACTTTCCGTCCGAACTTAGTATTCCTTCATTAATCGGTGAAGTGGCGACGGATGTGTCCAATACTATCTGATCAGGAAGTCCTGAAAAAAAACATGTGATTTCAATAGAGTTTCCATCGATATTAACTGAAAGATCGGATTGTTCGATAGTCTCATTAAAAAATGCATCAATAGCCTCGAGAACTGTCGATTTGCCAATATCGTTTTTACCAATAATTGCGGTAAGGTCATCAAGAATAAAATCTGTGTCCCGTTTATAACATCTGAAATTCTTTATTCGAATTTTTTCAAGTTTCATGTCGGCACTTTCTGAATTGCTAGTGTAACTTTAGCATGATTGGCTTATCGAACGAATTAAATAGTATTGGTAAATACTCGTCATGCATATCTTCCATAAATAGCACATTCATTTCCGCTAATTCATCAATCGTTTTTCCCCAATTCAATTTTGCAAAACGCGTTGGGGTAATAATGAAACTATTCAGCTCCACATTTTTATCTGCAATCCGCTTTTCAATTTCTTTGATTGTTTGGTGGAATTGAATTTTTTTATGAGCGGGCCCTTCGTGTTGAAGCCCGTGCGGCTCAATAAATGATATGATTTGTCTATCGCCCTTAACGTACCAGAGTAGGAAGTCTGGATAGAAGTTACCAGCTTCAAAAAAGCCAATTCCCTTACCACGGCTTTCATTTCTTAAAAGATAGACTTCTGCGCCTTCAGTTTGTAATTTTTTCTCATTATCTTCTAGGTAAGTGCGCAAATCTTCGACAAATTGAAATTCACTTTCATTCAATGACACAGGCATAATTTTGATTTTGCTGCCGATTTTGACATGCAAAAGAGGCTGATATAAATGAGGCTCAAAGAAAAAAGCCTTCATATCGTTCGATTTGAAAAACTTCTTTTTGCCATCTTCGATTTCTGATTTCAGCTTTAAAATGTCGTTAATTAAAGCCTGTTCGTCACTATCCACAATAATCTGATACTTATCTTCTGTAGGTAAATTAGCATCGAATTTATCCAAAATTCTCAATTCGAGTCTTGGTTTAATAAATTCTGATTTGCAATAATTATAATATTCTTCAATATATTTTTGAAGAATTTCTGCCGCCATCTCTTGCCACAAATAAATATTATCAAAATCTGACGCGTCCATTCGGCCTGCGGGAACAATAAGGCTATACCAAGTTGCATCTTCCAAAATGGGCTTAATCTGAGATTGCTCAATAATAATATTATGCCAGCTTCTTTCGCGTTTAAATTTTTCCAATCTAAAATATAAATCGTCGAAATCCAAAAATGCAATTTGTTCAGATTTAAAGGTTGTGGCTTCTTTTTCTGCTTGGGCTTTTGCTTTGATAGATGAAATAGATTGAATTCTAGGATACCAATCGATTGTCACTGATTTGTTTCTTAATTTATCTGGGATTACGCCAAATCGTGGAATCTTCCCATCCCGTTTAAAATCATACTCACGTCCGTCACTGCGTTTTTCTCGCGGGCGTAATATTTTTAGCTGTTTGCCAAAATCATAAGTTATCGTAAGTGGTATCTCATGGATTGATTTCTTGTCATTGCTTGGAAGCTCCTCTTCTTTAAGGAAATTTTTGAATTTCTCCATAAAGTCGGCTTCGATACCAAACACATTCAATGTTTCGATTGATTGTATATATTCAGGCTGGCTTGTTGGTGTCGCAAAGCCACTTCGCTTCAAAGACCAATCATAGCCTTTCAAGCGAACCCCACGCCCAAATAATTGTATAATTTGAGAGCCTTCGCTTTTGCCAACATGCATAAGTCCAAGCGTGCTAACGCGCCAGCAATCCCAACCTTCGACAAATCTTTTCGAGCCGATAAGAATATTAACTGGAGATTTTGAGAGGTGAACATCCTTAAACAAAACTTCGGAAAATTCGGATTCTTGAACTTCAAGCTTGTCTATTTTAGCTTCTTCAAGGTGCTTAACTAATGAACCAGCATCACCAACATTTATAAGACCAAACGGAGTTTCAGATTGCCCAGCCCTAAGCATTATTTCGTTTTGATCGCCCTTTATCTTTGAAACCGAAAGTGCACCACCTGCTGCATTTTGGAATATTTTTTCAAGAATATCGCGGAACATTTTGCCCGCGTCATATTTTTCTTTGCGTGCCAATTCTTGAAGATACAAGAAAGATCCCGCAAATATGTCGTTGTTATATTCATCCAATAAACCCGTATCTTGGGCATTGCCACCAAGAAGGATTTCAATTTGTTTTACCGAAGCTGCTTCGTCACCCAGAAATTCGGCAATGAATTTCAAAATTTTTGCAACATCGCCCAAAGTGTCCTTATCAGATTTTGAACCTGTAACAGTCGAGCCAACAAATACCCAAAGTGGCTTTTCCAAATTATATGGTGCGAACGAAACACTTTTATCTTCATATAGTTTTAGCTGCTGATAAAATGATAAAAGACAAGCGGTTAAATAGGTGAATTCCAATTGCTCATATGATTTTGGCAAATTGAAAATTCGATAATCCTTGCCATAGCCATCTTCATAAAAATAGCGATAGGAATAATCAAACAGGATTGATTTTGCATAGGCTTCTTCAATGTCTTTGTTTTTACCAGCTGTCACGGCTTCTTTGAAAGTCGCCGAATATTCAAAAACAAAACCATTTTCGACTAATTGCGAACGGTTTTTGAACCAACCTTTTTCTTCGGTTTGCCCCATGCCGCGATGCGCTTCATCAACCAAAAGCAAATTGGTATCACCAAGATTGCGTGTTGCAATAACATTCACGCCGTCTTTGTCGCCCAATTTGGTTATTTCAGTATAATCAATTTGATGCAGACCATTTGGCTTTGAGGCGTAAAGATCGTTGTTATCAGTCAATAAACGCTCGGCGCGGATTCCGCTTTCTTTTAGGCCACGTTCATGTTGCAAAGACAGGCCTTCATTTGGCGTTATTAGAATGGTGCGGGTTAAATCATGTTTGAATTTCGACTTTGCTGCATAGTGACGGAATTGCAAAAAATTGACGTGCATCAATAATGTTTTGCCAGAGCCAGTGGCATTTTGAATACAAACTTTGTTTAATTCCTCATTGGAAAAATGATTTATGCCAGTTGCTATTTTTGGGTCTTTTTCAAGCCAAAATATATTGAATTCATCAACATATTCATTCAAACTTGAAAGCAAATTTTCACGCCCATTGAAAAATCTATCAAGATAGATTTCAACAAATAAAAGCGATAACCATTGGAAATATTTCCAAACAATCGGGCGTGAACGTCGCGCATTAATTGCCAATGTGTGGGTTACGATGTTCTGTTCATAGCGCAATAAATCGGCATGGCTAATGGTGGCATTTTCTTGAAGGTGAATATTAAGGGTTTTATAGAAACCATGAAGGTTTTCACTATCCAAACCTTCGGTGACATTGCGCAAAGTATCGGCAATTGGTGCAAGTGGTTTAAGGCTTTTATTGCCTTTCTTTGCACCCGCAAGCGGATCAAAACCAAATTGTTTGATAATCCATTGGTTCAAAACCTGCTTATTGGCAAGCTCAAGCGGCGTTTGTTTTAATGTCGAAGGTTTGCGCGCCATTAGTTTTCAACATCCCACATTTTATTGTGAAAGGCTTCTTCGATGATGCGGATCTTGTCATTTGGCAATGTGCAGCTTCCATTGATATAAATAATATCAAATTCATTATCGTTTGGATTGATGCGCATTTTTTCAAACCATGCCTCCAGCACGGCATTATCTTCTTCAAGATTGCCCGATAATTTGCGCCAAATGACCAAAACCTTATCCATATTGGTTTTGTCACCCGGCGTTCTGCAAATTTTGCCTTCAATTTTGCGGAACCAATATTTGCCATTTTGGGTTTCGGTGATTTTACCATCAACCAATAATCTGGTTTCTTGGTCTTTTGGTAATTCGGGGTCAATTTCGCGTTTGAAATTCGCGTCAAATGTGCGCGGAATATCAATATGATCAACCCAAAGCCCAATAAGCCAATTAAAGGTTTCAATTAAATCAACATTTTTTTCGATATATTCATCAGATGATGGCTTTTTGACACTTAATTTATATTCCATCGGATTTGCGAATTGGGTGATATTTAGTAATGATGGGCTATTTTTGGTTTCAAATTCAAGCCAATATTTAAGCATATATTCGCGACGGAAATCGTCATTCTTGGCAAGTGCCTTTTCACGATTTTCATCGGTCTTAAAGTGAAGATTATTTAGTGCATCTTCATAGGTTTCAAGGCGAATATATTTGAAAATATGGGAAAGTCCGTCAAACTTTGTTGGTTTGCCGTCTTTCCAAGACGACGAATAAGCAACCTTTTTTATCCGAGGTCTAATTACCGTGTCAAAATGGTCTCCCATCTCGATTAGAACATATTTTCTATTACTTTCGCTTTCCCGCGCTAAGCTTATTATTGAATGTGCGGTCGTTCCTGAGCCAGCAAAAAAGTCTAGTACATTGCCGTAGTCGTTAGATGTCATACTAATTAAGTCTTGAACAGCGAAAATACTCTTTGGATAATCAAAAGAATTATTTGGCAAGATATCTTTTAGAACATTTGTCCCTTTCGTAGATGCGTCATAGCGATTGTCGAACCAAAGTGATTTAGGCAGGAATGTGTCATTCGCGTAGTCTTTAGCATATATAGTAGGAGCTTCACGGCCTCTTACGAAGAACACATCTCTGGTAACGGCTTCGACACAATTGTCATATCCCCACCTCCAACGGCCGAGGCTCTCGTCGTCTCTAATTGGTAAAATGAAATCAAACCCTTGATTATCATATTTAGATTTTAACTCATCAACGAATTCATCATTAAATTTTCTTCCATAGTAAATCTTAGTATATTCTTCCTTTGGGATAACTGATATTATTCCGCTTGCTCGCTCAATAATGAATGGGAAATACATAAATGGTCGGTCTGCTCTTGAAGGAGATGAGCCACGTCGCCGAAGTGGCAGCTCCCTATATCTACCATTTTGATCAGTTTTGGGATATTTTTCTTCGACCTCTTTATCAGATAGTTTCAGTCTATTCATTTTCGCAGTAGAAATGTCATTTGCAAAAATTATTGCATATTCATGTGCACTCGCGATAAAGTTTGCGTCTCTTCCTTTTGGGTTATGCATTATTGCGATATTTGCTATGTGGTTAGCATCACCAAAGACTTGTCTATTACAAGCTTCAAGTCTGTGAAATTCAATATCATCAATTGCAGTGGTGATTGTCGCATCAGACGTCATTAAAGCTCTGCTTCTTTGGTACCGATTTTCCATCAGCGATACCCAAGATGAATGTTTGTAATTATTTTTATAGATTATTTCTGATGCAGAACTATTGTAAGGAGGGTCAATATAGATGCTATTTACATGCTTCTCATATTTATTTCCTATAAAGCCAATACCTTGAAAATTTTCCGAATGAATTAATAACCCACCGCTAGCTTCATCTAAATCTTCAATTTTTGCCAAAACTTGCGATTTAAAATCTTCATCAAAAAATGCGGTATCGAGCACTAGAAACGGATTGGTTTTTAAGAATTCTGGGCTCAATGGGTTTGAATAATCAACGCCCCCGCCCAAATCGCCCTTAATCTCATTGATTGCAAATAGTTTTACCCATTCATCATGCTGCGCCACATTGGCAATAATTGCGGGGTATAATTCTTCGGGGATTTTATCCAATGTGATGCAATAGTTGGTTTCAACAACAAATTTTTTCTTTAACCAAATTTTCTTTTGGAATTCTTCAAGCTGTGCCAAAAATTCAATCAGTGATTTGGCAATTTTGCGCAAGATTTTGATTTTAGTTAAAAAGAATTCAACCTTTGGCGCATCTGCGGTTTCAATATCATCAAGGCGCATGATTTCATTTTTGATATAGAAATCAAGCTCCCGATTTAAAAAGCCGCCTAAATCCTTATGGATGAAATAATCCATTGTATTGCGTGATGAATATTGGTTTAAATATTTACGCAAAAGTGTGCGATCTTGCTTTTCCCCAATTTTGGTTTGAAGTGATGCCAATAATTCCTTTTGATTACATTCTTCAAGTGCCGCAAGAATTGCCTTTTCGGCTTCATCAATTCTTTTACCTTGCCAAATATTGCCTTGCCCAGTTTTTTCACTATCTGGGCGATATTGGAATTGAATGATTAAATCATTGCCTTCAAATTTTATTGGCTCATTGGCATCAATAATAAAATAACGCTCATTGGCGGCACTGGTTTTTACATTGCCATGCTCACCTTCGGCGGCATCAATAATACGGCAATGAATTTTGCGTTCTACGCCTTTAAAAATTTCTGGTAATTCAGGCGCATTGTTTAGATTAAATGTGAAATTGGTAAGATATTCAGATGTCTTAATATAATATTGGTCACGGTTTGCCCAATGTAAATATACTTCGCGCCCATCATAGGGGATTGAATAAGCGGCGGCCTTACCATCGGTTTCGCGGGCATAATAGCGACGGCTTAGGAAGTCACCATCATCATAATATCTCTCAAAAAAACGATACAAATGGTCATAAATTTCGGTTTCGCCATTGCCTGCGTCTTTTAATTGTTCATAGGCTTCTTTGGCTTTGATAACGGCAGGGGCATTTTCTGGGTCAGGTGCGCCAAAATCCTTGGCTTGGGTGATTGCTTTTTCGATTGCAAGCTTTGCATCATTGAGTTTTGCTTCGTCGGCTTCGCCAAATGCGTCTGATACAATTTTCAAAAGGTCATTTTCCAAAAAGCTTGAGACCTTGTCGGCTTTTGCGTGCATAATGCGATAAAAGCCAAAATCCAAATCAGGTTGATTGAGTTGGAATAGCTCTTTTAATAGTTCGATTAAGCGGTCGCGTTGCTTTTGCGATTTTGACATTTAGCCCCCAAATTTGTTTCATTTACCACTACCACAAATTTCAACATTTTTTCCAGTTGTTTGAACGGTTTGGCATGGATTAATAACATTCATTGCACGAACATATGACAAATGCGGTCACGCAAGAATTACAACACGCTCCATTTAATCGTGAATAGTGTATTTACTTCGGTTGTCTGCTTTAGTTTTTTCTCAAGTGTTGCAATCAATTCATCGCGTTTTTCGATTATTTCATCTTCGACTTCGAATATTTGCTGCCTTTGGCGGCGTTGTAATATTTCAAGGTCACGGATTTCGGTTTGATAATGTTTTTGGTCTTCGGCAGTAATGGCCTGCCGCGATTCACGCTTTAGTGAACGTAATTTATTCTTTGTATCGCTAAGTGCCTGTTCGGATGCAAAGATTTTGTCATCCGCCCATTTTTCAAGTTTTTCACGTTCTTCTTGAAAGAAGCGGTTATTTATATCTATAATTTCGCTTATTTTAACATCGACATTGCGCTTGGCATTTTGATTGAGGTTGGTTGGAATGGCGGTTTCATATTCGATTGGTTTTGAAATGCCTTCGCAATTGAACAATTTTTCGCATGTTTCTTTGTCAATTAAATTGCCATCACTATCAATGGCGGTGAATACTAAATATTCTTCGGTTTGAAGGGATTGCACTTGAACTATTTTCAAATCTAGCCATCCAGATTTACCCTTTAATTGTTCAATTACCGATATTTTGGAAGGATGGTTTGAATAGTCGAAATGAACTTCTGCAACTGGGGTATGCGATGAAATCGCTTCATTCAAAACATACTCCCCTAATGGGTGCGTTAGGCGGTAAGTGTGCGCATTTTCAACTTCCTTGCCTTCGGCATGGCGGACAAGCTGATAAGTGCCAATTGGTGTTTCATTTGTAATTTTATTGTCCAAATGAAATGCATATTTATCATCTTGGAATTTCGCTTTTGATTTCAAAATATGTTTAGTCAGACGCCAAAACCATCGACCAACTTTATCAAGTCGCTCTTCTGCTTGGTCTAATTTGACTTTCAGCAAATCGTGAATGTCTTCATCGAAATTCTCGATTAGCATTTTCTCGGTTTGCTTTATTTTCTCATTGATATTTTCTTCTAATTCTTTTTGTAATTTTTCGAAGGCCGCTTCAATATCTTCGGGTTTTCGACAGGTATCGTATATTTCTGCGATACGCTTTTCAAAATCAATACCACTTTCAATTTTTCCGAGCACTTCATCGGATGCGCCAAAGACGCCACTGAATAGGTTAAACTTATCACCAAGCAATTGAAGCACGCGTTGATCAGCTTGGTTTCGTTCGTTTAAGAAGTTTATTACCACTACATCAAATTTTTGCCCATATCGATGGCATCGCCCAATTCTTTGCTCAATCCTTTGCGGATTCCAAGGCAAATCATAATTGACAATTAAAGAACAGAATTGAAGGTTTACGCCTTCTGCCGCCGCCTCCGTAGCAATCATAATTTCAGCATGGTTTTTGAAATAATCGATTAATGCAGTTCTTTTATCAACTTGTGAAGAGCCAGAAACACGGTCTGAGCCTTTATTGTTTTCAAGCCAGTTTTTATAAATGCTAGACGCATCTGCGCCGTTGTTTGTTCCACTAAATGAAACTATTTTTCCATCATAACCATTTGCTTGAAGGTATGCCGATAAATATTCTTGCGTTCGCCTCGATTCAGTAAATATTATAGCTTTTCTTGGTGCATGATTACCTGATTTTGCGTCAATCATGCTTTCCATGCGGGCAAAGCCAATTTCCATTGCCTTTAATAGGGCAGCTGCCTTTGTATCGTTGCCAATATCAGAAGCTTTTGCAATTAGGCCGTTGATGGAACTAATTTCTTTTTGAATGTCTTCACGGTTGTTTTGACTTTCAGTATTTTCACTTTCTTCGGCTTCTTCTAAATCTTCGTCTTCAAGATATTCAGTGTCGATTTCATCATTTTCGATTAAATCATCTAAGAATTCGTCGTCATCAACGGGTATGTCATCCCTTATTTTTTCGAGGCGGGCTTTAATAGTCTCCATTGTATTGATTACTGCGCGGGACGATGAAGCAAGCAATTTCCTAATAATTAAGGTTGTAAGGTGTTTTTGACGCTTTGGCAGTGCAAATGTATTTTCGTCTGTTATAAATTTAGATACGGCTTCGTAAAGGTCGTGCTCTTTGTCCGTAGGGGTAAACGGGACAGTTATAGCTTTGCGTTCGGTATATTTAACGTATTCTAAAACTTGCTTTCGAAGGGTTCTTTTTACAAATTTTGATAACCTATCTCGCAATTCGGGTAAGGCTGAATCGCCAGACATAAATTGCCTACGGAATGATTTATCATCCCCAAATAGATGTTCATCTATAATTGTTGAAAGGCCATAAAGCTCCATTAAACTGTTTTGAAGCGGTGTTGCAGTTAATAGTAATTTGTTTCTACTTTCGAACAATCGCTTAATAGACTGCCCAATTTTGTTACTTTGTCTGTGGGCATTTCTTAATTTATGCGCTTCATCGATAATCACCAAATCCCACGGTATTGTGAGAAAATTCTCCTCCATACGCATAGGAAATTGGTAGGAAACAATTGTGATTTTGTCGGATGAAAGTGGGTTGTAAACCCCGCCCTTTTGCATTCTTTTGAACGTGACGGCATCTAAAACTTGTGTTGGCAAGTTGAATTTGTCCATTAGTTCATTTGCCCATTGCTTCCTAAGTGCGGCTGGGCATATTACCAATAGATTGCGCTTTCTCTCCGCCCATAACTGACAAAGTACAAGTGCCGCTTCGATTGTTTTTCCAAGTCCAACCTCATCGGCAAGAATCACGCCTTTGGAAAGTGGGCTTCTTAGGGCAAATAATGACGCTTCGATTTGGTGTGGATTTAGGTCAACCGACGCATCAAAAAGCGATCTTGAAAGCCTATCGACTGACGAAGATGAGTGTTTGGCTGTTAATTCATGCGCGTAATATTTAGCGTGGTAATTTGAGATCATTCAGTAGATTTGTCTTGTTTTCATTTATGAGGAGTTGTAAATAAATAAGAGCAAAATTGGTTAATGTCTGCAAGTAAATAAATGCTAAATTTGGAATCGAAAGTATTATTCTATTGAGTCTTGTTGACACTATTATTGGTTATACAATTTAGTAATTGGAAATTTTTAGTTTGCCTCGTCGATTCAAAGGTCAATCGGGGGTTCAAAGGGGTGCGAAAAGCCCTTTTGTCGTGGGTGTCCAGAGGGGCGGCGATGCGGCCTTATGGTCTCCATGAAGTGGCGGTATCCAAACGGCGGACGGTTGGTCTCTCGGATAGAGGCTGGGATTACAAAGGGGCAGGCACGCCAATTTGTTCGTGGTCAAGCGGCGAAAGGCTTGTGCGCATCCAAACCGCATAGGGTTGGTCGATGGGGTTTGGGGATTAGAATTATCCCCATTTGGTGCGATAAGGCGGGGTGCCTTTGATGCGCCAACTGCCAAGAGGGTTGCAACGGGAGAAGTGCCGCATGAAATGCAAAACGGTCTCCCTTGCCAAGATGTGTAAGAATACAAATGAAATTTGTAGTCGCGCACACATCTTGCAGTCGGCATAAGCCGATAGTTTTAAGTATTTTACCATTGATTGAATTGTCGGTTTTCCGACATTCGGCTGCCTAGGACAGAAAAAAATAGGTCAATCTTGCTATAGTTCTTAGCGTAAAACCTCGATATTTCCCGCACAATAAACTATGCATTGTTCATTTGTAAATAGCTAAATTAGTGCTTTAGAGTAAAATGAGATGCCTTAATTCCTGATAAATTTCAACTCAATCCGTCTTCACTTGGTGGCCATGTTTTGCCTTTTTGAGGTAGCGAAAAATGCTGGCTATCAATCTTAATATCTGGCGCATGTTGCGCTGCATCACCTTCTTCAACCCCAAATATAAGGTTTGGAAACGGTTCGCTACCTAATGGGTTAGAAAGTATTTCATAGAAGTTTTCGCCTGAATTGAGCAGCTCGACGAGTTCTTCGTGATAGCAATATTTGAACACTTGGGCTGCGAGCCCATTAGCAAGATTTGGGTTAGATAAATTAACCGAAGGAACAAGCCTTGAGGGTAAGTAGCCACCTTTATCTCTAATTCCAAATTGTAGGGACTGACGTGCCTGTTTAATTAAGCGAAACATGTATTCTGAATTATAAGGAGAATTGCGATACCTCCTGACAACAGCATCTACATCAAATATTCCAATATTTATGACCCCCAATAATTCTAAGATTTGCCTGTCAAAATTGTGCGCCGCCCAATGAAGTGCCGTTTTACCATCTTCAGGCGATCTAAAATTGATATACGCACCATCGAAGATAGCATCTAAAACCCCAATTACATCCCCTTGTTTCGCGGCATTTACTAATGTTAGTGATGCCTTGGCTGCGCCAGAAAAGTCGCTGGTTTTGACGTATCCCGTTCTATACCATGTTAATTCATCATTCCTATTTGAAGTAATAATCAACGGAAAAGAGCGATTGCTTTGGAATAATATGTTGGGGTCTATGAACTGCCTGATTATAAATTGGGAATTGCCGAGACAAATTTTTGGCTTCGTGCCTAATAGGCAAAACTCGCTCTGAAGTTCATTTAATATTAAGCTGCTATCGGAAAGCACTGCTCCTGAAGTGGTCATTAGCCCATTTACATCTGAATAAATTACTTGAAATTGATTTTTCGAATTTAGCTTTGAAATAACCCCGTAAATCATGGATTTCGAGAAATTATAAGGTATTTTATCGTTTAAGCTGACTGGCATTGCTCTGCTCGAGCCATAGCTAATATCCAAGCCGACAAAGTAAATTAATCCGCTCTTGGGTAATTTATTGAAGCGATAAAGCGAATTATAAGATTTGGCATTGGTTTTAAAAACCGCATGATATTCGCCTGTCTTTAGGCTTTTGGGAGAAAAAGCATTGTCCAAAAGGCTGGATTTCGCAGGTTGAAATATTTGAGGTAACTCAAAATCATAAATATATTCATTTGACGACAAGAATTTGTAAATTTCACGCAATGAGTCTTGTGCCAAATTGTCCTGTTTTCTTGAAATGAACTTACCAAAACCATCTTCTTTTATTGGGAGATTTTTATCAAATTGGTCGTCATCATCAAACATGGCCTC
>CAZKYS010000010.1:0-35834 GCA_964557085.1 uncultured Caulobacteraceae bacterium | reverse complement strand
TTTTACGCCGTGCGGTTGAAATTGCAATCAAGGCGGGGGCAACAACAATCAATATACCTGATACTGTTGGTTATTCTTTCCCTGATGAATATGGTGCAATTTTCAAAGACTTAATTGAAAATGTTCCAGGTGCAGATGAAGTTATATTCTCTGCGCATTGTCATAATGATTTGGGGCTTGCGGTTGCCAATTCGCTTTCTGCGGTTTTGAATGGCGCGCGTCAAATTGAATGCGCAATCAATGGCCTTGGCGAGCGTGCGGGAAATGCGGCGCTTGAAGAAATTGTAATGGCGCTTCGGGTGCGTGAAAATGCATTGCCGTTTAAAACCAATATTGAAACCACACGTCTTACGCAGGCATCAAAAATGGTGTCGCGAATTACGGGTTTCCCTGTTCAATTCAATAAGGCAATTGTTGGTAAAAATGCCTTTGCGCATGAATCAGGCATTCACCAAGATGGCATGCTTAAAAATGCCGAAACCTATGAAATTATGCGTCCTGAAACTGTCGGGCAGGGGGCAACAAATCTTGTAATGGGTAAGCATTCAGGGCGTCATGCGTTTAAAGATAAATTATCTGCGCTTGGTTATGAATTGGCGGATAATGCATTTTTGGATGCTTTCCAAAAATTCAAGGATTTGGCGGATCGCAAAAAATTCGTTTATGATGATGATATTGTCGCCCTTGTTGACGATGCCGCAAGCCATATTTCGGAAAATATCAAAGTTGCCCGCCTTCGTGTGGTTGCGGGAACAGATGGCCCACAAACTGCGGAGCTTGATTTGATTATCAATGGCGAAAATAAATGGACAACGCAGCGCGGCAATGGCCCTGTTGACGCTGTCTTTAACGCCATTCAAGCGCTTGTCCCGCATGAGGCTGTACTTGATTTATACCAAGTGCACGCCGTCACCGAAGGAACAGATGCACAAGCCGAAGTTTCTGTTCGCCTTGCCGATGGTGATTATATGTCATCAGGGCGCGCCGCCGACGCCGATACATTGGTTGCATCTGCCAAAGCATACGTTAGTGCACTTAATCGCCTTATGGGCAAGCAAATGCGCCATGAAAATGGTGAGAAAAAAGCAAGTTAGCAATCTTATTTATTATCAAATATTTCTGGCGCCTTAATTGGCGCCAGTTTTGTTTTGGCCTAATAAAAAGAAATTAATTGATTTCAGGCTTGCCTTAGGCCCAATTTATATTATGCTTTGAAAAAATATAAATGGTGGGGCGCATGGGTAAAATATTAAAATATTTCTTTGTGATATTCTGTGCGATTATTATTGCTTTTTGGGCCTTAAGCTACAAAAAAATTACCCCACTAAATGCACCACTAAATGAGTTTTCAGCCGCACGCGCATTCGAAGATATTAAACAAATTGCCAAAAGCCCACATGAATTAGGTAGTGCCAATCACGAAATTGTAAAAGCTTTTCTGAAGCAACGCCTAACACAAATGAAAATTGCGCCGCAGAGTTTTGTGGCAATTGGTTATGATACTGATATTAAAAACAATTCGAAATCAAATACATATTCGGTTTCTGCGCGGGTTGAAAATATATATGGTATCATAAAGGGAAGCGAACAAAACCTTCCTGCTGTAATGTTATTAAGCCATTATGATAGCCAAACCCATGGCGCGGGGGCGGCCGATGATGGCTCTGGCGTTGCGGCAAGTATTGAAACTTTGCGGGCAATAATTGCCAATGGCACGCCAAAACGCGACATAATAATAATGTTCACCGATGGGGAGGAAATGGGGCTTCTTGGTGCATCTGCTTTTTTTGACGAATATCCGGCGGTAAAAAAAGGTGCACCAAATACACAAAATATTCCATCAAATATTGGTTATGTCATCAATATGGAAACGCGTGGCGATGATGGCCCAACTTATATGTTTGAAACAGGGCATGATAATTTGGGTTTGATTAGGGCATATGGCGTGCATGCAAAAAATCCAAATGCAAATTCATTTTCTGCGGCAATATATAGTAAAATGCCAAATGGAACTGACCTTACACAGGCAATCAAGGCAGGGGTAAAGGGTTTAAATTTTGCCTTTACGGGTGATGAAAATTCGTATCATACGCGACTTTCAACCCCTGAGCATTTAAATCTTGGTTCGGTTCAAAATATGGGTGATCAAGTTTTCCCAACTGCCCTTTATTTGGCAAATTCCAATGATAATGATGTAAAGGGTGATGCGATTTATTCGGATATAATTGGCAAAAAACTTATATATTATCCAAAATCATTTGTTTGGCCTGTAACGGCTTTAATGATTGTAATCTTGGCGATTGGCGCATGGCGATTGAATAAGAATAATGAATTTAAAATTGTGCCGATTTTACGCTTTGTCGCCTCTATTTTGGCAATAATTTTGTTTTCATTTATTTTCGAAAATGCAGTTTCATCCTTATTATTTAATGCGCCGCATTATGGGCGACTTTATAATTATAATTTCCTATTGATAGCGAATTTGCTAATTAGTATTTCTTTATTGGGTATTGGGTTTAATTTTGGAAAAAGTAAGTTAATTCAATATGTTGCATATATTTTATTAATTGCTGCAACCATTTGGCTTTATCTCAAAAAGCCAGATATTTATAATATTATACCATCTTTATTGGCGCTTATATTAATTTGGCTTAGCAATTCAAAAATTGAGCAAACAAACGCACAAAAATGGTTTGCTTTGCTTTTGATAAATTCAATCTTTGGTTTGATTATTTCATTTTTATTGCCAGAAGGAACACCTGTCATAATCTGGCCGGTGATATTAAGTGGCTTGCTATTTTTATGGATATATTGGCAGCAAAAAGCCAAAAATGAAATTTGGGTTATTGTGCCTTGTATAATTTTATTGGCCCAGATTTTTTATTTTGGAAATTCATTGTTTAATGCACTTGGTGTTGATTTATTTGGCATAAGTGCGGCTTTAATATCATTGGCAATGATGGCATTGGTGCCATTTGCAAATTTTGAAAATTCATCACTTAAAGTCAGATATTCAAGCTTTATATTGGCTATATTAGGTGTCGGGATTTTTGCCTATGCGGTTTGGGATGAACCAAATGCTGAAAACCCGCGGTCAATTGAGATTACGCGCATCGAAGATTTAGATAATAAATCGGCCTTTTTAATTGAGCGTGGTGGCTATTTATCTTCATTTGGAAAAAAAGCCTTATCACAAAATCAGGAAAAAATTGAACATGGTAAAAACCCTGATTTATGGGATGGGAATGTTTATTATAGCAAGACAAATCCAACAAATAATGCACCAATCACATTGGAAAACAAAATTGAAAATGGAATTTTAAAAATAAAAATCCCATTACGTGAACAGGATTTCTCTGTCGGTTTGAAATTGAAATCAAACATTGCCTTGCATAATGTTTCTATTGATGGCGTAAAGCAATTTGAAGAAATCTTCCCCAATAAATCTGTTTCGATTAATCGCATAAATGTTAAGGGTATAGATGGAAAATCTGATACATTGAATGTTGAAATACCAATAACAGGCAAGGGTAAAATTGATTTTATTATTCGCACCAAACAAAAACAATTCTCACAAGGGGCACAATCATTATTGCCATTAGCGGATAATTATATGCCAATATATTATTACGGTTTTAATCAGGAAATAAACCGAAAATCTATCGAATTTTAAAAATTGGAAAAATTATAGATAAAATTTTATCGATAATTTCAATCACAAGATAAAGCCTTGATGTTATATGGCTTTATGCAGATTGCTTTGTTTAATTCATATGGCCATTTTGGCAATAAGATAAAGGATGCGAAAAATTCGCAAAGCCTTAAAACAAATGCGCCCGTTAAATCAAAAGAAGATAATAAATTAGAAGGCCTAAACAAAGCCAAAGAAGCCTTGGCGAGTTTGAAATCTAGCCCAAAGAAAATCAACGAAGCAAAAAAAGCCCATGCACTTGCAAGGCTTCAAGAATTAAAAAAGCAAGTTGAGCTTTTGAAAAAAATGCTTAATGGCGATCCAAAAGCACTTGCCAAGGCATTGTCCGTAATTGCGCGCGAATTAAAAGCAATTGTGAAAGAATATGGCGACGCCATAAAGGGCGGCGTGAATGTTGATACTTCGGTAAATCAAAATGCGCCGCAAGAAGATACGCAAAATGCGCCTTCACAAACCGAAAATGATGAAGCCGCCGCAACAAATGAAGAAACAAAACCAAGCGATGAAACCACGGGCGATGATATAAATCAAACCGCTTCAAAATCTGAAACACAAAAAGAAGAGCCAGTAAAAGAAGAAGCCAAAACCAAAGAAAATGATGCCATAAATAATTATGCCAAAGGGCTTTTAACCAATGAGCATGGCGAATTTCTTAAATCAGTTCGTAAAATCATTGACGAATTAAAGCATTATACAACCCTTGCCAAAGCCAAAATCAAATCTCAAAAGCCTGATAAAGAGGGGGAGGATTTGATAAAAGATAATGAAGATGCACTAAAAGATTTGCAAAATGAATTTCAACATTTGCAACAAGATATAGATGCATCTTCAAACAATATGGGCAATGTGGTTAGTTTGGTGGCTTAAGGGTAAAAGCATTCTTTCACTTTATGACAGTGCCAAGTTTATAGTTTGTTTAAGTATTAAATTTTGCAATCTTATTAAAAATGATTGACTTTTTTATAAATAAAGTATACTATATCAGCACTGAATCTTGGATACTTCAGTGGATGGGTTTTCCATCGGATTATATAGTCTTAGCGAAAATATTTTATTCGCCCTTTTTAAGCTTTTTCATTCGAAAAATTTACGAAGGGATTAAAATGAAAATAGAGCAAACTATATTAGGTCTTATTATTTCGAGTGTTTCGGTCGCTATGGGTGGAATGAAATGCTTCGTTAGGACTGGTTCGTAATTCATCATTGTGGTTAGATATAGCGACTGGGGAGGGAAACCTCCCCCCTCCCACATCAATCAATCTTTGATAAAATAAGTAATAGTTGTAACTACCCTGACTTTTTTATCAATCTGTTTATCACCGCTTTCATTTGGAATTTCGATTGCAGGGTTTACTTCAATAATACCTTGATTGGCATCTTGGATTTTTCCAACTTTTGAACCTGATTCAGTTGCAAATTTTTGGGCGGCTTCTTTGGCGCGTTGTGTGGCCTCAGACAATAATTGTGGTTTTAAGTCATTAAGTTTGGTGAACATAAAGCTTGGGCCACCATTGTATGAATCCGATGAAAAAATTATGCCTTGCGAAAGTAATTCGGAAATTCCTTTTGCAGCGCTTGAAATTTTTTCAACGTTATTGGAACGAACCATAATATCTTCGGTCAAAACATAACGTGTATTGGCATTGATTTCGCCATTATAATCATTGACCATTTTATCTTGCACTTGAACATTTTGAACTTGATATTCAGTTGGTGCAAATTTTTTCGCGCCAAGATAGGTTTTAACCGAATTTTCATTGGCAATTAATTTTGTGCGTGCTTCTTCAAGCGTTGCGCCGGTTGCGGTAAAGCGAATTGGCCAAAACCCTAAATCTGCCTTAACCTCACGTTCGGCAAGGCCCTTAACCGTAATAGTTCGAAAACCAAGGCGCGATTTCACAAGCGCATTGCCCGCAAAAAAGCCGGATAGAGCAATACCAATTGCCAAAACTGTGGCAGGTAATAAAGATGATTTCTGTTGCATAATAACCCCCGTTAGAGTGAGTCATATTTAATATTTGATTATGTTAAATCTTGGGCGCATTTTGCCATAATTCTTGCCTTAATTTACTATTTTCAATAGACGATAATTATGTGGCTTATTTTATCCTTTATTGCATCCATCTTTCAAACTTTCCGCAATAGTTTTCAGCGTTCATTACTGGCAAGTGCGGGGACATGGGCGGCAACATGGGTAAGGTTTGCCTTTGGCGTTCCGATAAGCCTTATTGTGATGTTGGCTTTGATGGTTATAATGCATCACCCTTTATATTCTTTGCGCTTTGATTTTGTGATAATTGCATCTATCGGCGCGCTGGCACAGGTTTTAGCTACTGCGGCACTTATGAAAGCCATGCAGGCATCAAGTTTTGCCCTTGGCGCAACTTTGCAACATTCATCACTTTTAATTACGGCACTTTTTGGTGTGGTTTTTTTTGGGGGATCATTTGCAATCTTTGCAATGGTTTGGATTTGTTCTGGCAAGTTTTGGAATGATATTATCAAGCTGGCCTAAGGGGCAAGTGGAGCGTGCAAATCTTAAAAAGACAATTATTGGTGGTCTATGGGGTTTGCTTTGTGGATGTTTTTTTGCAATTTCGGCAAATGCGTTTCGCCGTTCTGTATTGATAATTGAACCAAGCCCAACAATTTTCGCAAGTTGTTTTACGGTTTTGTTTGTACAGGCTATTCAAGGGCTTGGGGTTGGAATTTATCTTAAATTATTCGAACCAAAGAATTTTCAAAAAGCCATATCATCATGGAAAGAAAGCCTTGCCGCGGGTGTTGCAGGGGCGGGCTCATCAATTATTTGGTTTTTGGCATTAGCGCTTGTTCCCGCTGCATTGCCACGTGCAATAAACCTTTTGGTGGAAGCGCCGGGTTCAATAATTATTGGTGCGGTAAAATTTAAGGAGCATTTATCAAAACGTAAAATTTTTGGAATTTTACTAATTGCGGGTGGCGTTATTTTATGCCTTTTCCCGATGTTTTCTATATCATTTCATTGACTAATTGTGGCGGCCTTGTTGCGCGGTTTTGCAATATGTTCTCAATTGCTTCAACCAATGTGCGCACATCAAATGGTTTACTAACAATTGCATCGGCACCATTCAAAAGGGTTCTTTGCAATTCTTCATCAACATTGCCCGACATTGCGATAATGCCAACTAATGGAATTGCTTTGCGAATTGCCGGTATTGCCTTGCCTGGTTCAATCCCTGGCATATGCAAATCACTAAGGATAATATCCAAGTCAAATAAATCGACTTTATCGAGTGCCTCACTCATAGTTTCGGCAAGGGTAATGCGATAACCAATTTCAGATAAAATATTATGGCAAATTTTGCGGATTGATTGTGAATCATCAACCACCAGAATATGTGGCAATCTTTCATTGGTTTCAATTCGAAATTCAACCTCTTCTAATAAAGGCTTTAAACGCTCTATGGTGAAAGGTTTGGATAATAAGAATGACGCACCATTTGCTTTTGCCTTTTGTAATACAGAATCAGAACGGTTTATTTGATCGCTTGCACTCATGGCAACAATAAGCGAATTTGGCGATAATTCACGCATTTTATTTATTGATTGCCCTGATGTTGCATCAGGCAAAACCAAATCAGCAAGAATAAGCTCGAATGTGTCATTTTTTACCGCGCTACATGCGTCACCAAGATTTGATGCAATAAGCACATTCCAACCACACTGACCAAGCATAAGTGATATAACTTTTGCTTGAACATGGCTGTCTTCAATTATTAGGCACTTATAGCCATTTTCTTGCATCAAATTCACCACGAATAAATGGTTGGATTATTTATTTTAGGTTGCAATGATTAATATTATGTGGAAAATTTGAATTGCTTTTGAAAAATTTAATTTTTTTTATCATTCTGCGCGAGTTTTAAATAATATTGCGCCATTTTGTTTGCATATTCAAAACCTTTGCGCGCATAAACTGCCTCTGTTTTGCCATTGTCATCGGGGCACGGTTTTTCACCGCCGCCAAATGATTGAAAACCCTGATTAAACGATATTGTAAGTGGTTCACTTATGAAAGTTGCACTTGGCGCTTCAAGGTCAAGTAGGGCATTCATTTTTGACCGATATGTTTGGTCACCAGCGCCAGTACATGAAACCCTTATGGCATGTAATGTTCCCAACAATCTGGATAATTCCATTAGATCAAGCTTTTTTGAAGGGTCAATTTCGCGTTTTCTATGGATTGTCTGGTCAATTATGTTTTGATCTTCAAGCTCGTTTTGAGATGCCCAATTGCTCCAATCATCGGAAATGCCTAAATCGCCAAGTTTTGGCTTTTTTGACTGTACCACATTGATTTCGGGCTCATTGGCAATTTGCGCTTGAAATTCTTCATTATCAGGTGCGGGCATCCAATCGGTCTGTGATTGAATTTGATCTTCTTGAAGTTTTGGCTTCTGAATATTTGGATCTGGCGGCATTTCAACACTTAAAGATGGGTCAAGTGCCGGCATATCAGGGTTTTGTTGATTATCTTGGGTCGGTTGCATAAGGCCCAAAACACCAAAGGCGCCGATTAAAATAGCAATATATTTTGCTTTTTTGCTTTTCATAATCAATCAAACCACTTATTAAAGAAAAAAACAAATATCCTGCTTTGCGTATTTTGCAAATTGGGAATAAGCGGGGGCGATTTGCAAAATAACGATAAAATACCTTTTGAAACATGGCTTTTATTAATTTTAGTCGGTGGCGCGTATTTAACAAGTCGCTATGATTTTCAGCTTTCAACCCTTACAATTCCACAATTACAGCAATCATTAAACCTTGATGATGCTCAAATTCAAAAGATTACATCCTTTGTAAAACTTGGCGCTTTGCCTGCGATTTTGATTACATTTTTTGCCGATAAATTTGGACGAAAACCAATTTTTCTTATGTCTGTAATCGGGTTTTCGGCGGCGGCAATTTATGTGGCGCGCGCAGAATCGGGCCAAATGCTTTTAATCGGTTTGTTTTTAACACGCCTTTTTACAATGATTGGCGAATTATTGGCGGTGGTTTTAATTGCCGAAGCAGCAGCACCAAATCAACGCGGTCTTTTACTAGGGCTTTTGGCGGTATTCGGAACAATGGGTGATGCAATCGCACTTATTGGTTATGGCTTTGTGGGTGAAGACATTAATTCATGGCGTAAAATGTATTTATTCGGCGCTTTACCGTTCATTCTTGCTATAATTTGGATGTTTGCTCTAAAAGAAAGCAAGGCATTCGAAAGCGCAAAATCAAGCCATGCAGGGCATCTGCACCCAATGGATGCCATAAAACGCCATAAAAAACCGTTCATAATCCTAAGTGCGTGTTTGTTTTTATATTGGGTGCCAATGTCGCCGGCTTTGTCGCTTATTTCCCAATATTTACAGAATGATATGGGATGGCATCCTGCTGGCATAACCAAATTATCCGTATTTGCTGGAATTGTTGGTATGTTTGGCACAATTTATGGCGGAAGATTATGCGATATTTTGGGGCGTAAGATTGTTGGTTATAGTTCAATAATTATTAGTGGAATTGGCCTTGTATTGGCTTATAATCTTTCAAGCTTTTTAATGGTTTCGATTTCTTATGGTTGTGGGTTATTGGGTTATTTTGCTTTTATGGCATCAAGCCGTGCGCTTGTAACCGAAAGTGTGGACACTGAATCAAGGGCAACCGCCATTGCAGGCACGGAAATTTTTTCAAGCCTTGCATCTTTCTTTGGTGTGCAGATTGTTAGTGCGTTTGCATCAAATTTAATTAAAACAAATCAAGCGCTTATTTACTTATCACCACTTTTAATATTAAGTGTATTTGCCCTTGCAATGGCAAAAGAAACCAAGGGAACCAAAATTTCCGATTAAAGCAAAACGCGCGGATTAAGTATATTATTTGGGTCAAATGATTTTTTGATTGTGCGCATTAAATCCAAATGCGGTTTTGGCTCGCGCGCGATAAATTCATCGCGCCGCCCAATTCCGATGCCATGTTCGGCACTTATAGAGCCGCCAAGTGAAACCACTAAATCGTGAATTGATTTATTAATTGCGGGCACAAAATCTTGGAAAACCCAATCATCCATATCAATTGGACGCGCAACGTCATAATGAATATTGCCATCAGAAATATGGCCAAAGGCGGCAATTCTGGCATTTGGAACAATTGATTGCGCGCATTTTTCACCCATTTCAAGGAATTGTGGAATTTTTGAAATTGGCACACTTATATCATGTTTTGCCGCGCGACCTTCGGGCTTTTGTGCCGCGCTCATACCCTCACGAAGCGCCCAAAATTCATGCATTTGTGCTTCATTGGTTGAAATAGTGGCATCTTTTATAAGGCCAATTTCCATTAATTTAGCCAATATATTTTCAATTAATTCAGAAGGCTCAACGGAATTAGACGTAAATTCCAAAAGTGCCAAATATGGATATATTTTATCCAATGGATTACGCGCTTTTGGCAAGTTTTTAAGCCCAAATTGTAATGCATTGGCATTTATCATTTCAAACGCCGATAAAAATTCACATTCGCTTTCAATGTGGTGCAAAATAGTGATTAAATCACTTGCTTCATTTGCGCCAATCATTGCAACGCGTGAATATTTTGGCTTAGGGAAAAGTTTTAATGCGGCCTTGGTTATAATTCCCAATGTGCCTTCTGCGCCAATAAAATATTGTTTTAAATCATAGCCCGTATTGTCTTTACGAAGTGGGGATAATTCATGATAGATTTCACCATTTGGCAAAACCACTTCAAGACCCATGATTAATTGGCGCATCATGCCATATTTACGAACATGAACCCCGCCCGCATTAGTCGAAATAAGCCCGCCAATTGTCGCCGACCCTTGCGATGCAAGTGAAAGCGGGAAAAGCCTTTCATTATAATATGCGTGATTTTGAACATTTTCCAAAATTGTGCCCGCTTCAACAATCATACAATCATCATCGGGGCGGGTTTCGATGATTTTATTCATATTCTTCATCGAAATAAGAATTTCATCTTGCGGAATTTGCCCGCCAACAAGGCCCGTATTGCCACCTTGCGTGCATAATTTTAAATCATGTAAATTCGCAGCTTTTACGATATTTTGAACATCTTGTGTGCTTTGTGGTAAGAGCATAAGGGTGCAATTGCCAAAATATCTATCGCGCCATTCTTTAAGGTGGGGCGTGATAATATCTTTGTCATCAATAATTTGGTTTGGTGCTAAAAATGCGCCAAAAATCTCTTTTAATTGCGCCATTTATTTCCAAACTTGAATAAGGCTGTCAACGCTTTTTCTTTCGCGCTCTATTGGGTTTTTGTAGGTTTTGCCAATATAGAAAAACCCTGCAATACGCTCATTTTCGCCAAGGTTCAAAAGCGTTTTTATATCATCATCAAACATTGGCCATTCTGAAAGCCATGTGGCAACAAAACCAAATGAATTTGCCGCCAAAGTAATATTATAGCCAAGGCCACCACAGGCCAATTCTTGTTCCCATACTGGAACTTTTGGGTGGTGAAGGTGTGGGCTTGAAATCATAATCACAACGGAATGGGAACGCATAAAACGATTTTTTTCCATATGATAATGGTTTTCGTCCATGTTTGGTGTTTTCGCCTTAAGAATATCAGCCATTTTTGCGCCTAAATCCATGCGCGCATCATTTTGTAAAATTATAAAGCGCCATGGGGCAATTTTGCCATGATCAGGAACACGGTTCGCGAGCGATAAAATATCATGCAATTCTTCAGAATTCGGGCCATGTTCAGAATCAAAATCAAGGATTTTTACAGAACGCCTTGTGCGCAAAACTTCCTTAAGTGCTTCATCTTCACTTGGAATGGGAAGGATATCATTTTCATTAGGAAGTTTGATTGTCATTTTTTGCCCTTAAATTCCACACGTCTTTAGCATTATAAATGGATTTTGCCGATTAAAGTTTGCATTAAAACCAAAGAAAAATATTCTGTTTTAGCTTAAATAATCGAAATTTCACTCTGTTTATAAATAAATTGAATATAGTAAAATGATTTTGCATTATATTAAGTATCACCCTTTAAATACAAAAATATAACCCCATATAGACTTGACAAAGAAAGCTATGTCATGAGTGTTGCTGCAAACGAAATAAATAGGCCAAATAAAATTATTTTCTCCAAAGCTAATGGCGGTATTTGGTCAAAATTACGTATCGAAGCGGCAACGGCGGCGGGTATGGAACCAACTTTGGCAAGTTTTCTTCATGCAACAATTTTAAATCATGAAAGCCTTGATAAGGCTTTGGCCTATCATTTGGCGCAAAAATTGGGTTCACAAGATTTGAATGCAATGCAATTGCGTGATGTTTTCCTTTCAATTTATGAGGCAAATCCAAATCTAGTTGAAACCGCATTGCGCGACATTGAGGTTGTGCGCGAACGTGACCCTGCATGCCTTTCATATCTGCAGCCATTCCTTTATTATAAGGGGTTTGCGGCGCTTCAATCTTATCGTTTGGCGCATCAATTATGGCGTGATGGGCGCGATTTTATTGCATTGCACCTTCAAAGTCTAATTTCTGAATTGTTTCAAGTTGATATTCACCCTGCGGCAAAAATTGGTAAAGGCGTGTTTATTGACCATGCAACGGGTATTGTAATTGGCGAAACTGCGGTGGTCGGTGATAATGTTTCGATGTTGCATGATGTAACCTTGGGTGGCACTGGTAAAGTTGGCGGTGATAGGCATCCAAAAATTGGCAATGGCGTTTTAATCGGCGCGGGCGCAAAAGTTTTGGGCAATATTAAAATTGGCGAAAATGCGCGTATCGCAGCGGGTTCATTGGTTTTAAAAGAAGTTCGCTCTGGCTGCACCGTTGCGGGAATCCCTGCAAAAACAATTGGTTGCGTGCAAAAAGATTGCTGTGCCGAAACTATGGATCAAGTTTTTGATACGGATGTGGCAACGTTTGATCCAGGGCTGTAATTTCGAATTGCCGCCCTCGGCCTTCGGCCTCACTTAGCAATTCGGTTTAATGCGGACAATAAAAATCAAAAAGCGTGGTTTTTGATTTTTATTGGAGTTTTTGTTTAAAAAATTTGCGGGGCAAATTTTGGCTCTTCGCCTTGTCCAAAAAGTCTACAACTTTTTGGGGCGATGTTTCTTTTTGAAAATTCGCCGAAGCGAATTTTGCTCTTAGCCTTATCCAAAAAGTCTACAACTTTTTGGGGCTCATCGCGGTGACTTGCTGTAATTTTGGCATTTTTTTTCTTTTTGTTTTGGGTTCTGTGTTAATTCTTGCATAGAATATTGGTTTGATGGTTGACAGGGCAAAAATTTGCCGATATTGGGCGCGCATGATAAGCCAAATGACAATTAAGATTACCATTAAGAAAACTCGCAATGCGGGGTTTGTTGGTGTGTGCGCTTAATTAAAAGGTATTATCCAAGACAAACCCCGCGAAAGCGGGGTTTTTTTATACCCTTTTTTCGCATAATCAGGAGAAAGTAAAAAATGAATAATCCACCAAATATTGGTATTGTTGGCGCAACTGGCCTTGTTGGCGAAATGATGCGCCAATTGCTTTTGGCACGCAATTTCCCTTACAAAACCCTTCGCCTTTTTGCGTCATCTCGCTCTGCCGGTAATGTCGTTAAATGCGGCAATGAAGATATTGTGGTGGAAGATGCAGCAAAAGCTGATTTTAGCGGCCTTGATATTGTTTTCTTTTCAGCGGGTGGTTCAACATCGCGCGAACTTGCGCCCAAAGTTGCGGCGGCAGGGGCAATTGTAATTGATAATTCATCTGCATGGCGTGATGATGTTGATGTTCCTTTGGTGGTTTCTGAAGTTAATCCACACGCTTTAAAATCAATCCCCAAAGGGATTATTGCCAATCCAAATTGCACCACAATGGCGGCAATGCCAGTTTTAAAACCGCTTCATGCCGCTGCTGGCCTAAAACGCCTTGTAGTAAGCACATATCAGGCGGTTTCAGGCGGCGGCGTTGCAGGTTGCAATGAACTTGAAACTCAAATTCACGCAACGCAGGAAAATTGCGGTGAACTTGCGCGTAATCCTGAAAATGTTTCATTCCCTGCGCCACAAAAATGGGCCGTGCCGATTGCGTTTAACGTTGTCCCGCTTAATTATGTTTTGGCAGAAGATGGCTACACAGAAGAAGAAATAAAACTTCGTAACGAAAGCCGCAGGATTTTGGAAATTCCAGAGCTTCCAGTTTCGGGAACTTGTGTTCGCGTTCCTGTTTTCACTGGTCACTCATTGTCAATCAATGCCGAATTTGAAAACGAAATTTCCGCGCAAAAAGCATTGGAAATTCTTTCAAGTGCCGAAGGCGTGGTTGTGACCAATGTTCCAAATCCAGTTGAGGCAACAGGGAAAGACCCTGTATTTGTAGGGCGTATTCGCAATGACCCAACTGTTAAACACGGGCTTGCATTATTCCTTAGTAATGACAATCTTCGTAAAGGTGCGGCATTAAATGCGGTGCAAATTGCCGAAGTTTTGCTTTCACAAAGAAATTAGATTTAAAAATGCCGTGAAATATTTGTTTCACGGCATTTTTGCGCTTTGGGCTTGAAACTTGGCACAAACCCAAGTTATTAAAGCACATGGTCATTTTAAACGATACATCAAATATTGCGAATGTTCCGGAGTTTTCGGTTTCCGAATTATCAAACGCCATCAAACGCTCTTTAGAGCAGGGGTTTTCGCATGTTCGGGTGCGCGCAGAATGTGGGCGCGTGACCATTCCAAAATCAGGTCATATTTATCTTGATTTGAAAGATAAGGATGCGGTCATAAATGGCATCATTTGGAAAGGCGTGGCAAGCAATCTTAAAATCAAACCCGAAGAGGGGCTTGAAGTTATTGCCACGGGCAAAATCACAACCTATGCGGGGCAATCGCGTTATCAAATAATAATCGAAAGCCTTGAACCCGCAGGTATGGGGGCAATATTATTACAGCTTGAAGAGCGTAAAAAGCGCCTTGCCGCCGAAGGCCTATTTGACCCTTCAAAGAAAAAGCCAATTCCATTTTTACCCAAAACTATTGGTGTGATAACATCACCAACTGGGGCGGTAATACGCGATATTCTTCATCGCATTTCAGACAGATTCCCAAGCCATGTTTTATTATGGCGCGTTTTGGTTCAAGGTGATAAGGCCGCCGAGCAAATTGTTCATGCCATAGAGGGTTTTAACGCGATTGAACCCAATGGCGATGTGCCGCGCCCCGATGTTTTAATTGTTGCGCGGGGCGGTGGCTCAATCGAAGATTTATGGTGCTTTAATGAAGAAATTGTGGTGCGTGCCGCAGCTAATTCAACAATCCCCCTTATATCTGCGGTGGGGCATGAAACTGATACAACATTAATTGATTATGCATCGGATTTGCGTGCGCCAACCCCAACGGGGGCGGCGGAAATGGCGGTTCCGGTTCGCTCTGAACTAATTGCGCGGGTTGAAACCTTGGGCTCACGCATTGTTTCTTATAATATGCGTAAGATTGAAAGTGCAAAACTTTCATTGCGCGCAATTATTGGCGCAATGCCAAAATCGGATAATCTATTTTCAAATTTACGACAGCGCCTTGATTTATTGGAATTGAAATTTGTGCCATCGATGATTGGAAAATTGCAATTATCAAAATCGGCAATTGAAAAGGCCAGCGCGAAATTTTCGCCAAATCTGCTTTCAACAAATTTAATTGTCAAAAAACATAAATTATCCGAATTTGATAATCGTCTTAAAATTTCAATTCGTAATTTGGCGCGCGCCGAAAATGAAAATATTAAAAACCAAATATTGAAACTTGATAATGCATTCAAAAGATTTGTAATCGCGGGGCAGGTTTTAAATCAAAAGCGTAATGATAAATTGGCATCAATTGGTCAATTATTAAATTCCCTTGATTATCACCGCACTTTGGAGCGTGGTTTTGCAATCGTGCGCGACGAAAAAGGCAATGTTCTAAATAGCGCCGAAACAGCGAAATCGCACAATATTTTGGCAATCAGCTTCAAAGATGGTGAAATTAATGTGCAAAATAAGCCATTAAAGCCAGTTCAAGGTGATTTATTCTAAAAAATATGGTTAGTATTCATCTAACTTTAAGAAAAAAGAACATAAAAATAACAATATTGTAATTTAATGCCTAAGTCGCATTGAATGATTATGATTTTTGGATTTAAACGCGAATATGTTTGGTAAGGGCAATAATTTTATTAATTTATATAAGGGGCGATTTGTAATTGCGCCTTTATTATTGCTTGCGCCAATAATGCTTAATGGTTGCGAATGGGCAAATGCGGGTGATATTGCCGCGCGTGATGAAGCTGGCAATCATGCAATTGTTAATGTTCAATTTTGGGGAAATGCCCGCCAATCGGCAACAATTACGGGAAAAACCGAACCAAATTCTGAAATTGATGCTGGTGGAATTATAACCAAAGCCGATGAAAATGGTTATTTTATCTTTGGCTTTGACCGCGATGCCCCTGAAACAATGACTGTAACAGTCACAACACCTGATAAACATTCAACATCGCGCGTTTTCAAAATTGCGAAGCGTGAATATGATGTTGCGGTGGTTAATGGCCTTCCGCCACAAACTGTAAATCCGCCGCCCGAAGCAATGGCAAAAATTCAGGCTGATAGCGCGATAAAACAAACAGCATTCAATTCCCAAGAAAAAGAATTAAAGGGCTTTTTGGAAACCTTCCGTTGGCCTTTGGATAAGGTTTTGGTTACATCAAATTGGGGCGCGCAAAGAAGCCTTAATGGCAATCTTCAACGCCCGCATTATGGTGTTGATTTGGCGGGCGCACTTGGCACGCCAATCTATGCCCCTGCAAGTGGGCGCATTGTCCTTGCACAGGCGGGAATGTTCTATGAAGGTGGCATGGTCGGCATCGACCACGGGCAAGGCCTTATTACAAATTACCTGCATATGAGTAAGATTGTGGTTCAACCAGGGCAGGTGGTTCATAAAGGCGATAAAATCGGCGAAATCGGCAAAGAAGGCAGGGCAACAGGCCCACATCTATGCTGGCGCATGCGTTGGCGCGGTCGCCAACTTGACCCAAGCGCCCTTACCAGAGAAAAGCCAGACTTGGCAACAAATATTGATTCATTGGCATTAAAATAGTTTTTGAAATTGAATTAGTGTTGCAATAATTTGCGAATTATGACCTATTAATATTATGAAATTAAGTTATATTTTTGCAAAGCGTAATATCCCAATAATTATATTCCTTGGCGTAGTTTCAACATTATCCGTTGCCGCATGCACAACTATGGCAATGGGGTTTGAAGATGCAAAAACGCCGCCGCCTTTGACATTAAAGGGTATCGCCAAACAATCGGCGGCAATTGTTGGTAAAACTGCGCCCAATGCAGATATTGAGGTTGGCGATGTAAAATTCAAAGCCGATAAGGATGGTGATTTTGTAATTGGCATCGATAGGGATGAAAAAAGCCCGCTTGTGATTAATATCATTTCGGGAAAACAAAAACTTACCAAATCAATTGATATTGACACGCGCAAATATGACGTTACCGAAGTTAAGGGCCTTCCACCCGCCACAATCAACCCACCAAAAGAGGCTCAGGCAAAAATTGATGGCGATAGGTTGATTAAAAATGCGGCATGGGCATCAATGGATTATGAGCAAAAAGGTTTTGCCGAAGATTGGCAATGGCCATTAAAAAACATTCGTATAACTTCAAATTGGGGCGCGGTAAGAAGCCTTAATGGCACACCTGGCCGCCCGCACTATGGCATTGATTTAGGTGCCGCCAAAGGCACGCCAATATATGCACCCGCATCTGGTAAAATTGTAATTGCCGAAAGTGATTTATATTATGAAGGCGGCCTTGTTGGCATTGACCACGGGCAGGGATTTATTTCCTATACTATGCACATGAGTAAGGTTGATGTTAAAGCGGGTCAATTAATCAAAAAAGGCGATAAAGTTGGCGAAGTTGGCTCAACAGGCCGCTCAACTGGCCCGCATTTGCATTGGTCTTTACGGTGGCACGGAAAACAAGTTGATCCATCAAATATGGTAAAACCACAATTGCCGATCCAATAACAATAATTTTTTTATGTGAATTTATTGTTTACAATCTTGAAATCGCGACTAACAATATCAACATATCATAAGCTGTAATTTTATGGCCTTAGACGGGAGAGTTTGATGAAATTTTCAAAGAAAATTGTTGCATTTGGTGCGATTGGTGTAGCTTTAACAAGCCTTTCTGGTTGCGGCTATAATAGCATCCCGACCAAGGAAGAGGCAGCAAAAGCACAATGGGCAGAGGTGCAAAACCAATATCAACGCCGTGCCGACCTTGTACCTAATCTTGTTTCAACAGTGCAGGGTGCGGCAAAACAGGAAAAAGATGTTCTTACTGCTGTCATAGAGGCGCGCGCATCTGCAACCCAAGTTAAACTTGATGCAAATACAATTACCGACCCAAATAAATTCAAAGAATTCCAAGATTCACAAGATAAATTATCAGGTGCATTAGGTCGCCTTATGATGGTTTCTGAGCAATATCCGCAACTTAAATCACTTGAAGCATTCCAAACCCTTCAAGGACAGCTTGAAGGCACTGAAAACCGCATTGCGATTGCACGCCGTGATTATAATGAATCGGTTCGTGTTTATAATACTGAATTAAAGACCTTCCCGTCAGTGGTTTGGGCAAGCACAATTCAATCAGGCTATAAACCGATGCAAATGTTTACAGCTTCCGCAGGTTCAGACAAAGCACCGGCGGTGAAATTCTAAGATGAATAATGTTCATGGTGCGGTAAGGCTTAATCTTGCCGCACTTCTTGCCCTTTTTGTGCTTTTGCTTGGTAATTTTGCGATTGCCGCACCAACTTTCCCAAAACTTACGGGACGGGTGGTTGATGAGGCTAATATTCTTTCTCCCCTTGCAAAAACACAGCTTGAGGCGATGTCACAAGCTAATCAGCAAAAATCAACCGATCAATTGGTTGTTGTCACCCTTAATTCATTGCAAGGCTATGAAATAGAGGAATATGGCTATCAATTGGGCCGTGCGTGGGGAATTGGGCAGGAAAAGGCCGATAATGGCGTCTTGCTTATTGTCGCACCCAATGAACGCAAAGTCCGTATCGAGGTTGGATATGGCCTTGAAGGGGTTTTGACCGATGCAATAACCCGTCAAATTATCCAAGATAAAATCATTCCGCAATTTAAAGCGGGAAATATGGAACAAGGGATTGTGGATGGCGCACAAGGCGTATCCGAAATTCTTAACCTTTCGCCAGAAGAGCAGGCGGCAAGAGTCAAGAAAGCCGATTTAAAGCCTGTATCAAATTCATCGGGTGAGGCGGCACAGGCGATAATTTTTATCATATTTATTTTCGTAATAATTATGATTCAATCTTCCCGCCGCTCACGCTTTTATCGCCGTAATTCTGGAATTGATATATTGCCAATTATCTTACACGATTGGAATGATGATGATGACCATCGTGGCGGCGGCGGATTTGGTGGTTTCGGTGGCGGCGGCTTTGGCGGCGGCGGTGGATTTGGCGGCGGTGGCGGCGGTTTCGGCGGCGGCGGATCATCTGGAAGTTGGTAATGGTGTTATAAAATGAAAATCGCCCTTAATTCAGAACAAAAATCAAAAGTTATCGAAGCTATCAAACGCAATGAAGCCAAAACTTCGGGTGAAATCTATTGCGTAATTGCCCGTAAATCAGAAGATTATCGTTGGTTTGTAATGATATGGGCGATTGTTTTGGCGCTTCTTATCCCTTTCATCTTAACAATTTTGAATGTGGATTTGGGCGCAAAATTTGCCGATATTTTTGGTGGTTGGGATAATTATGATAATGCCATTAATTCGCGCAATTTATATATTGACCTAATAATTCAGGCCTTAATTTTTCTTGTGTTTGGTATTTTGGTTCAGTTTGAAAACTTTACCCTTGCGCTAACGCCAAAATTTATAAAACGCCAAGGTGTTCATAAATCTGCGCTTGATCAATTTATGGCACATGGAATTCATCAAACTAAAGGTAAAACCGGGGTTTTGGTTTTTGTTTCACTTGCCGAACATATGATTGAAATTGTTGCCGATGGCGGCATTCATTCCAAAGTTGCAAAAACAATTTGGGGTGATACGATTGCTAAAATGCTTTTAAAAACCAAACAAGGCCAACTTGGAAGTGGCCTTGCTGATGGAATTGATGATATTGGCGCAATATTGGCAACCCATTTCCCGCCAGAAGAAGATGATGTAAATGAATTAACCGATGCGGTTGTGTTCATCTAATTATCGGTAGGGGTTTTCCCAAATATCCTCCAAAGGACGATTAAAAAGGGCGGCAATTTTATAGGCCAAATCCAAACTTGGAATATGTTTGGAGGTTTCAAGCGCGATTATCGCCTGACGTGAAACACCCAATTTATCACCTAATTCTTGCTGAGTATAACCATATTCGGTGCGCAATTCTTTAAGAATTTGCTTCATTGTTTGAAACCTTTTTATAAACCTGCACTAAACCGAAGCAAGCCCAAAACATTGGGTAAATCATATAAAAATCCATATGGGCAATAGCCGAATAATTTTCCATAAAGCCCCATAATGTTGCAATGAATAAAGTAATTCCAGTTGCCTTGATAAAAGTTTCAGTGGTTTGGGCGCGTATGAATTCATCACTATTTTTAATGAATTTAAGGAAGGTTAAAATCGTTCCCCCAATCGGCAAGCTTGTAAGCAAGGCAAGCATGAATTTTACAAAGTTTGAAGGATTAAAATGCTTTATCACGTAAATAGAGAAAAATAGTGCAATCGCATAAAGTGCGGCATATATCAAAATGCCATTATTATATTCAGTCTGAACTTGTTTTACCGTTTTCATTATATTTCCCTTGGTGTTAGGTTTACCTTACATAAAGTACAGTGTAATGTAAACCTTACATGCTGCAAAAAGTTAGGTCAGCCTTACAATTTGCCGAATTTCATGGGGTGTTTTACCGTTTTCACGTAATGATTTTAATGTTACTGACTTGTCGCGCTTGGCAAATCTTTTGCCATTTTCATCCAATAATAATTTATGATGATGATATTTGGGGGTAGGTAGTCCAAGAAGTTTTTGCAAAACCACTTGAATATGGGTTGCAATTAATAAATCTTCGCCACGGACAATATTTGTAATTCCTTGCAATGCATCATCATTTACGGCGCATAAATGATAGCTTGCCTTACTATCCTTGCGGGCGATTATAATGTCACCATTTAAAAATGGATCGACCAAGATTTTGCCATGAAATTCATCTTCGAAAAATAAAGGCTCATTACCGATTAATTCAATTGCTGCTTTGCATGATAATCGAAGGGCAAATTCATCACCGCGTAAAAGGCACATTTCTTCTTCGGCCTTTGAAACCCGTGTTTCGATTTTTATGCCATCAATTCCATCACGAAATCCATGGGGCGCAGATAATGCGGCTTCTTCCATTTCTTTTCGGGTTTTAAAGCAGCGATATAAAACCCCCATTTTTGCAAGTCTATCAATAATTGCCTGATATTCGTCAAAATGCTGTGATTGAATTCGAACAGGTTTTTCCCATTCAATCCCAAGCCATGATAAATCTTCATAAATCCCTTGGGTAAATTCAGGTTTGCAGCGTCCCATATCCGTATCTTCAATACGCAAAATAAAGCGCCCATTATGGCGTTTAGCAGCTTCATAAGCCATTAAAGCCGAATAGGCATGACCAAGATGAAGTTCACCAGTAGGGGATGGGGCAAAGCGTGTAATAAAATTCATGCAGCGATTTCAATGATTGTCATTTTTAAGTCAAGAGAATCAGGTAAATCTTGTGCATCATGGGGGTGATGGATGATTGCCTTGCAGCAGAATTATTGCAACGAAGCACAAACCCAAAATCGCGTGGCACGCCGCGCGGGAAGTGGTCATCCTGTATTGGTTTTAAACGCAGATTTTAGGCCACTTTCATATTTTCCACTTTCATTATGGTCATGGCAGGATGCAATAAAAGCCATAATTCTTGATAGGGTGCAGGTGGTCGCTGAATATGATGAATATGTCCATTCCCCGTCACACACTATCCGCCTTCCAAGCGTGATTTCACTAAAAGAATATGTTCGCCAAGATAGAAGCCTTGCTTTTACGCGCTTTAATTTATTTTTGCGTGATGGCTTTAAGTGCCTTTATTGTGGTTCGGGGAATGATTTAACTTTTGATCATGTAATGCCGCGTGCTTATGGCGGGAAAACTTGTTGGGAAAATATTGTAACTGCATGTTCAAAATGCAATGCAAAAAAAGGTGGGCGCACACCAAAAGAAGCGCGCATGGAATTGCGCCATCCACCACATCGCCCCAATTTATATGAATTACAGGCGATGGGTCGGCGTTTCCCGCCAAATTATTTGCATGATACATGGCTTGATTGGCTATATTGGGATATTGAATTAGAGGCTTAAAGCTAACCTAGTGTAATTTCAATAATTGCGAACTATTGAAATATATATTCCATGCGCCTATATGTTTCTTTCCAAAAGGGAGAATTAAATGTCACAAGTTCCAGATCAAATTAATATGGCAAATGTAGTCGTTGTTTCAGTTGAATCAGCACTTAAAACATCACTACATCTAATTGAAAAAGCACAAGAATACGCCAAAGAAAAAAATGCAAAAGAAGAAACCATTCTTGGCCTTAGATTAATTGCCGACATGTTCCCATTTGTAAAACAAATTCAAATCGTAACCGATAATGCAAAAGGCGCATTTGCAAGATTATCAGGCGGCACAGCACCTGTTTTTGATGATACAGAAGCAACATTCGAAGAATTAAAAGCGCGTGTTCTAAAAACACAAGAATATATTCGCTCTGTTGATGTTTCAACAATTGTTGGAACCGAGCAGAAAGAAATTGTATTGAAATTTGGCGAATTAGTAATGCCATTTGTTGGTTTTTCATATTTGATTGGCTATTTAATTCCAAATATGAACTTTCACCTTACAACTGCTTATAATATTTTACGCTCAAACGGCGTCACACTTGGAAAAAGTGATTATTTCGCACGATAATTTGTCAAAAATTATAAATATGGGGCAGTTTTCGAACTGCCCCTTTTTTATTTGTATCTTTAAACTATCACTTGGTGCGCCTATATATTCGCCATGAATGAAAATAACAAAAATAAAGGGTTTTTAAGAAATCTGCTTTACGCTATTTTTGGCCTTGGCGCGGGAAGTATTAAAACACTTTCGCCCATTGCAAAGAATACTTTTTCCCTTAGTCTTGGGGTTGTTTCATTCGCAATAGGCACGGTTGCAAAGCTTGTTGCAGTTAAAGCCAATGATAAAGATAAAGAAAAATTACGACAGGTTGAAAGATTTTTCATGAGTAAAGAAGCCGATGACATAAGACGCAATAATGCACGCGAAAGATTCAATAATGAAGTTCGCGCCCTCAAAGAGGTTGAAAAAGCAAAAAAACGCCGTTTTAATCGTATTGATGGCGCATTTCGCCTTGTTAGTGTTGGCGCGGGGCTCCTTGCGGGCGGTGTGATTTTTGAAGCTATTAATCCATTGGCAGGAATTGGCCTTGGCCTTTTGGTTGGCGGTGCTGTTGGATGGGTTGGAACAATAATTAATGCGGCAATCTTTAAAGCGTCTGAAGGAAAAAACTATTCGCAAGTTCCAAAACGTGAAACAATTACCGCGCCAAACATATCACAAGATGCTCCAAATAATCGTAATGAATTAGTCCAAAAAGTCCTTTTGGAGGCTGCAACATCACTTCAAAAACTTGATGATACAATTCCAAAACTTCGTCATCCTGATTCAATTTCATCGGTAAAGCAATTGGTCAAAATTGGGCGTAAATTAATGGATTTTGTGGCGGCATCGCCTGAAAAGCTTTCAATTGCGCAACGAATCCTAACCTATTATTGCACAGAAGCCGTGAATGTTGCCAATGGTCTTGCGAAAATTGAAAGTGATGCAAAACCTGATGTTGAACGCGTAATTGCAACCCAAGGGATTTTGCAAAAACTGGTCATCCTGTTTGAAAAAACCGAATTAGAATTGAAAAATGATGATAATAAAGCGCTTGATATTGATTTAAAGCTGCTTGATCAATCGCTTCAAAATGATTTGAGGAATTAATGACACGGGTCTTAATTATACTTCCAAAAAATAATTATGACCCAAGTGAAATGGCAATTCCCGCCAAAACAATAAAAGATGCAGGTTTTGAATTAAATTTTGCCACCCCAAATGGCGATATTTCCTATGCCGATGAAATAATGTTTAGCGGGCAGGGGCTTGATATTTGGGGCAAAATCCCGCTTTTAAAAAAGCTTATTTTCATTGGTGCGATTTTGCGGGCAAATAAGAATGCGCGCAATGCTTATAATGAAGTTATTCAATATCATGAATTTAAAAACCCTATAAAATATGAAAACATAAATCCAAATGAATATGATGCCCTTATAATTCCGGGTGGGCATAAAGCGGATGGAATGGCGCAATTTTTAGAAAATGAAATTCTAAAAAATGTGATTTTGAATTTTAACCTTCAAAATAAAATTATTGGCGCAATTTGTCATGGGCCATTATTATTGGCGCGAACCATTGACCCGAAAACTGCAAAGTCTGTTATCTATAATAAAAAAATAACGGCATTGCCATGGGAACTTGAAAAAACTGCAAACCAAATTGCTAATTTTACGCGCTTTTGGGATAAAAATTATTATCGCACTTATGTTGAAACCAAAGATCAAATATATGGCTATATGGGCGTTGAAAATGAGATAAAGCGCCTTATTGGCAGTGAAAATTTCCAATTACCCAAAAATAATTTCAAAAAATCAAGTGGCATTTTTCGCGATAGCCCAAATGATTTTAGCGCTTCATTCATTGTGCATGATGAAAATATAATCACCGCAAGATGGCCTGGGGATTCTTATGCTTTTGCCGATGCCATTGTAAAAGCTTTACTTGGGTGATGCGTCTAAAAACTTATTAGCATCCCTTAATTGTGGGAATAATTTCATCCAAAGCCCCGAAACCATTATCGCGCCAATACCGCCAAAAATAACGGCATTAACAGGGCCAATTAAGCGCGCAAGCATTCCCGATTCAAATTCACCCATTTCATTTGACGCCGAAATGAAGAGTGTTGAAACCGCCGCAACCCGCCCGCGCATTTCATCAGGTGTTGCAATTTGAATAAGGCTTTGGCGAACATAAACCGAAATCATATCTGCGCCGCCCGCAACCATAAGCCAGAAAGCTGATAGATAAAAATTACGCGAAATACCAAATCCAAATGTTGCCACACCAAAAATAATCACGGCAATAAACATATAAAGCCCAACCCGCTCACGAATTGGGTTTATTGCCAAGAATAAAGCAACAAAGGCTGCACCAACCGCAGTTGATGCGCGCAAAACCCCAAGTGCTTGAGGCCCTTGATGTAAAATGTCTTTGGCAAAAACGGGCAATAATGCGGTTGCCCCTGCAAGCAAAACCACCGCTAAATCAAGTGAAATCGCGCCCAAGACGATTTTATTATTCCAAACAAAATGCACGCCATCTTTAATTAATTGAAACATGTTTTGGCGGTTTTGGTTTAAATCCTGTTTTGGGGTTTGGGTAATTATCAAAATTAATATTGCCACGATTTGTAATATCAAACAGGTTAAATAAACCGCCTGTGGCCCCAAAATATATAAAAGGCCGCCGCACGCAGGCCCCGCAACACTTGCCCCTTGAAAGGCAAGGGAATTCCATGCAATCGCCTGTGGTAATTCATCCTTGGGAACTAATGATGGTGCAAGCGCACTCATGGCGGGGGGTAAAAAGGCGCGCACAATACCAAATCCTGCGGCCACGCTAAAGATTGCAAATAATGCACTTTGGGTTGGCATTAAAATTGTTGTGCCCAAAATTGCCGAAAGCAAAACTTCAACGCCAAAGAATATGATGATAATTTTTTTTCTATCAAACCTATCGGCGGTTTGCCCACCAATTAATGATAAGAAAAACAAAGGCACAAATTGCGCAAGACCAATAAAGCCAAGCAAAAATGCGCTTTCCTTAATCCCCATTGTTCGGCGCGCAAGGTCATAAACCTGCCAACCAATTGCCACAGCCTGCATTTGCAAACCAAGAACCGCAATAAAGCGAACCGCCCAAAATTGCGCAAAGGCTTTATGGCGAAAAATTCCAAGTGGCGGTAATTTGGGGGAATGAATAGACACGCATCCTTATAGCGAGTGTTTCGCAACAAATTCAACCCTTTAAGGCTAAAAATACATTATTGGTGCACCTTTTGCTTTTGATTTTGTAAAAAATGTTGCAAATGGCGCGAATGAATGAAAACCGCCAATTTGACATAAAAATAGATGCAAAAGAAAATGACCCCATTCTTGAGGCCATTTATTCAATCTGTTTTGGCCCTGGGCGTTTTGCAAAGGCGGCGCATATTTTGCGCGAAAATAACCAATGCCTTTATGATATTTCGCGCATTGTTATTGATAATTCAAACGGGCAAATTATTGGTGGTTGCCGCATGTGGCCAATTGGTTTTGAAAATGGCGGGAAGGGTGTTTTCCTTGGCCCAATCGCTGTTTTGCCTGAATATAGAAATTTTGGCCTTGGCGCAAAATTGGTTGAGGCGGTTTTAAGCGCCAATGATGAAATCAATGGCGAAAATGTATTTTTGGTTGGTGATTATGGCTTTTTTGGGAAATTTGGTTTCAAAGAAGTTCCACAAAATATAATTAAACTTCCGATGCCAGCAAAGGCAAACCGAATTTTATGGCGATCAAAAGTTAAAGATGAAAATCTTAATCCAATTTTTGGCGCAAAAGTTTTCGCCCTGAATAAGCAATAATCAAGAATAGCGCCATCAAAACCGCATATATAAATTGCGGTATAAGTGGGCGCCTTGCGGTTTCGATATTTTGGGCGCTTTTGTTTTTATTCAAATAGATTTGATTATTTTTTGCAAAAAGTAAATTATCAATATTTGTGATTTCACCAATCGAACCTTTGCCATCTTTGCCAACAAAAAAATAATTACCGCCGCCATTATGGCTTGCAATATTTTGTATTGTTTTTGGCGATGCGATTAAAAAATCATTATAGGTTTCACCCTTTGCGCCATGAATTATAAAGCCATTGGCATCATTAATTGCCACAATATAAAGGCCATAATTAGGCGAATTTATGCTTCGTGTCATTTGGAATTTTTCATTATCATTGGGCGTAATTTCAAACTTTTGGTTTGGCCCCAAAATATGCATTTTTTGAAGACTGCCATCCCCAAAATATTCAATCTTTATATTATTAATTCCATCACTCAATTTAATATTTTTATCAGCCAATGACGGATCTTTCATAAGCCAATGTGCGGTTCGACCAATTAATTCACGAAACGGCCCGCCGCCATCAAAACCGCGTTGCCAATACCATGATTTATCACTTAGGATTAATGCAATGCGCCCATTTTCAACCTGATTGATAATCAAAAGTGGGTTTTCACCAGCTTTCATAAGCACATTGGCATTGGTTGTGGTTTTAAAAATCCTATCCCATTTGCCCCATTTTTGATCAAGATTTTGGGTAATTGGATGATGAAGCCCTTTTTCAGTTATTGAAGGGTAAAATTCATTATCAATCATTTCGGGCGCTTGGTTAATCGGTATTATTTCATTTAATGAAGTTGATAAAACCCCCTTATCCTCTGCATCCTTCGGGCCAAAGGCAATTAATAAAGCGCCGCCATTTTTCACATAACGCGTTACATTCTGAAAATATTCATCACGCAAACCAACAAGATTTTGAAATCTATCAAAAACTACAAGATCAAATTCATCCAATTTATCAATAAATAATTCTTCGGTCGGGAAGGGGATAAGGGAAACTTCTTCTTCATTTGCATAATCCTCTTTTTCTGGGCTTCTGAGGATTGTGAAATGCACCAAATCAATTGCGGGGTCGGATTTGAAAAGATTGCGCCACGCCCGCGTTCCTTCATAGGGTTCACCAGTTACCAAAAGCACGCGTAATCTATCTTGAATACCCTCTATATTGGTGATTATTGCATTATTGGCGATTGAAACTTCATTATTGAACGGCAAAACTTCAATTGCCACAGGTGTGATGGCGCTTGTTTGAATTTTAAATTCAACATCATATTCTTTATTGGTTGGCACATTGATTTGATACGGCGCATAGCCTGCCATCGAAATATTCAAACGCGCAATTTTATCATCAATATTTTTGGTCTTAACAATTATTTTTGCTTTGGTGGTTTCGCCAATCTTGTTTGGTTTTGGCGCCTCGATTAATTCGATGAAGGCATCTTTTTCATTTTCACTACCAATAAGGATTTGGTGAATTGGATATGGTCTTGCAATTTCACTTTTATCAATCCCAAGGCCATCGGTAATTAAAATTGCGCCGCTTATATCTTTTTCATTGATATTATTTGTCGCTTCCTCAAGCGCTTTGGAAAAGCTTGTAACTTGATTATTAGGCGCAATTTCCCCTTCAACTATTTCAAGATTTTTATTTTTGGCAATTTGTTTTTTTAAATTTTGTAATGCAACATTAATTCCATCAAAGCGCCCACTTGCCATCATTGAGGCCGAATAATCTTTGATTATAATTATTTTTTGTGGCCTATCCTTTTTGACAATATCGATAATTTGCGGATTAAGCGCAAATATAAGCATTGTTAAAAATGCAAAGGCATGAAAAATATTTATTTTTTTTGATTTTAAAAAAGCAAAAACCTGAATTGCAATAAAGGCAATTAATAAAAGCCCTAAAATTGGGATTGGTAAAATAGGGGATGTTCCAATTACAAAAGGCATTAATTACGCCCCTTTGTATTGAAGCGTTCCAAAAGGCTTCGAACATGAACTTGGTCGGCCTTATATTGACCGGTTAAAGCATAAAGATAGATGTTAATTCCAACCCTAAGGCTTAATTCATGGGCAAAATCATCATTAATAGCATCAAAACCATTATCAGGTGTTTTTTGCGCCCATGCGCGTGCCATATCGCCATTTGAAATGATTATCGGGCTTACACCATCATTTGCACTATAATTTGTTGTGGCATCACTTTGCACCCAAAGGCCAGCATTTGAATAAAAGCCAGGGAAATTTTGCAAAATATAGAATGTTTTTCGCAAAACATGATTTGGTGGCACTTTTTCAAGCGGCGGAATTTTAAGGCCATTAACCGCAGTTTTTAAAATATCTTGCGCCCGTTTCGGCTCCATCGAAAGACCACGCGTATCAATGAATAAAATACCGCCATTTTGCATATATTTATTCAAATTTTGTACCGCATCGGGCGAAAGGCTTTGTGATGTTTTTGGTAAAAGCCAATAAATTATCGGATGTTTTGCAAGCTCATCCTTTGCAGGATCAAGGCCAATAACACCGCTTGGTTCAATATTGGTGCGGCGGCGCAAAATTTGCGAAATTCCATTAAGCCCTGATTTTGCTTGTTCATTCGTAATATTATCGGGCGTGATAATATAGGTAAGTTTTATATCATCGCTTTTATCTTGGGGCTTTGTTTGGGCAATTGTTTGATGGGGAATAAGAAACCCGATTAATATCAATCCTGAAACTATGCTACTGGCTTTTCTAAAATTAATACGTGGCAGGTTTAAAATCATATTATCAATCAAGAATAATATGAAACCAAAAAACAAAATATAGGAATAAAGCGCGAATGATTTGGTGTCGCTTTTAAAATCTTGATATTTGGGAAAATTTTGTGGTTTTAAATCTTTTATATTTGTTCCTGCATTAATTACCAAATAAGCGCCATTGCCTTCATAAATCCCTGCTGCATGGTCATTATCAACTTTGGTTTGGTTGGTAATTGGCGTTATAAAGGGTTTAATTCCATTGTTATTTTTACTTAATTGACCATTTGCATCAATCACAATTGTTGGGCGTAAAATTACATTTGCTTCTAATGTGTTTGCGGGAATTGCTTTGGCGCTGGTTTGCATAATTATGCGCTTTAAAAATGCCAATTGAAGGTTTGATAATCCGATATCAGACCAAATTGGTGCGGCACTTGTATGGAACATATATAATTTTCCAGAACCAATTTCGCGCATACTTAATAATGGTGCGCCATCGCTTAAATTTATAAGGGTTTTTGCATCATTATTGGCGGATTTGAACAAAATGCTTTGCCCGATATTTATTTTCTGAGGCAATTCAATATCTGAAAAAATACTATTTTTAGGCAAGGGTGCAATTGAAAGGTTTTCAACCGCAAAGCCCGTGCTTAAAATATGTGGTGTAAGATTTATTGGCGCGGTAAAAAATGGGCTTTCTTCTTTTGAAAGTGATTTTGGGCCCAAAAACCGAATTATTGTCCCCCCACTTTTAATATATTGCATCAAAGCATTGGTTTGCGCATCATCAAAATTTTCAGTATCGCCAAAAATAATGGCATTTGGCGCTGCCTTGAAATCAATTTTTCCATCATAATTTTTTACATCACCAATTATTTCCATCGCCGAATTAATGAAATTGGCATCTGATAATAATGGCGTATCTGATGGGCTTGCTTTTGGCGTTAATATTAAGGGGCGGCGGTTAAAGGCATCAATAATATAGGTCGCGGCCGCATTATTTTGACCATCAATTTTCAAATATTGCGCCGCACGAAGGATATTTTGCGAAATCTCGATAAAGTTTTCGCCATTGTGAACATTGTTTCCAATAAGGATTTTTGAATTTTCGCCAAAAATTGTTATTCTTTGCGAAAATTGACCAATAGAAATAATATTTAATCTAAGGCCATTTTTTTCGATATTGGCGCTTTCGATAATTGCAAAATTATTATTTGGGCGTCTTATTATCAAATCGCCATTTGAAATTTTGTTCAATATTTCAAAGAATTTGCCATCATTTTGCCCATTAATATTATTGGCAATATAAATTACACGCAAATTTCCATTAATCTTACCAAGAGTTTTTAGATAATTTTCCCGATTACAAAGTGTCGGTTTGGGAATTAACGTATCAAGATAATTTTTTGCATTCTGTGAATTTTCAATTGGATTAAGAATTTCAGAATTACAATTTTGAACGATGATTTTTAACGCGCTATTTTTCGCGCTTTCAATATCAATATAATTTTTCAATTCGCTTTTGATTTGTGCAAATTCATTGGCATTTGCCACATCATCATCAATTAATAACAATATATTTTTTGAAATAATTTTTGCCGAATTTGGGTTTTGTAAAATTGGCATAGCGCAAGCGATAATAAAACAGCCCGCCATAATTACGCGCAAAATTTTAAGCCATAATGGCGCATGTTTTGGAATAGGCCTTGGCGCAGCAATATTTTTCAAAATGAAAACAGCGCCAAAATTTATTTTTTTTGGCGCTTTGGGTATGAAACGCGAAACAATATATATTATTGGCAATGCCGCCAAAACAAAAAGCGCAATCGGGCTTAAAAATTGAAGCGAATAATTAAAAATCATTTCGCACACCTTTTAAGATAAAGGTTTAATCTATGCCAGATTGCAATGATTTGATCATCCATTGGCGCATTATTTTTTGCCATTGCAAAATCAAAATGTTGCTTGGTTATTATTTTTTCAAAATTATCAAAATGCGATTTTATTTGTTTTTGATACTCAATTTGTATGTTTTCGCAATCTTCTATTAATAGTTTTTCATTTGGGATTTCAAAATCCTCAAATTCGATATTGCCATCAAAATCAAATTCCAGCTCGCTATTATCATTGATAATCACAAAGAAAATTGGGGCCTGGGTTTTTGATGATTTTGTCAAAAAATTTTGCCAAAATTCAAGCGGTCTTAAGCCATCACTTATGATAATTGTTGGAATAGGTTTTAAAACTTGCGGGAAATCATGGCCTGATTGTAGCAATTTATTGGCAAAATTCTTATTATTTTTTTGCCCGCAAACAAAAACTTGCGCACCCAATTTTTTCAATGCAATTTCAAATGCATTGGCATAAATAAAGGCCATATCAAATTTTTTTATTGTTTTTTTGCCATTTTCAAAATGCATTTGTGGTGAACTGTCAAGCCAAATTGCAAATTGATTGGGAATTAAAACCTGTTTTTCTTTTGTGAAAAGATTGTCTGATTTTGCGGAAATTCGCCAATCTATTTTATTCACTGGTTCGCCATCGTTTAAAGGGCGATATTGATAAAAATCATCGCCAATCCCTGATTTTGGAGCGCGCATTTTACCATCAAAAAAATTTGTAACCAATTTATTGGCAAGATTATATATTATCTCTTCATTTTGAACCAAAAGTTCGGCAAGTTCATCTGAACTTGGCTTGGAAGCGACAATATCAACCATTTCACGCGCCAAATCCGTCAAATATTTCTTTGATTAAATCATTCAAATCTTTATCAGAATTCTGCACACCCCATTTGAATGAAATACGATGACAAAGCGCGCTATAGGCAACAAATTGTAAATCTGCCAATGTTGGTGCGCTTCTTCCACGTAAAAACGCCCGTGCTTTTGACGCAAGAATTAATGCTTGTCCTGCGCGCGGGCCGGGGCCCCATTCAACATTTTGCCTTACAAATTCAATATTCGAAGTTTCAGGACGAAGATTTCTAACAAGCGCAATTGCGGTTTCTAATAATCTTTCCGAAATAGGAAGATCGCGCACAATTTTTTGAATTTCAATCAAGTCATTTTGCGCCAATGGTTTTGAAATATGATTTTCAATTGATTTTGTGGTTTCAATTAAAATCTTACGCTCCGTTGCCTCATCAGGATAGGGGACGTTGATTTGTAATAAAAACCTATCTAATTGCGCCTCGGGTAGTGGGTATGCACCCTCGTGTTCAATTGGGTTTTGGGTGGCCAGAACGTGGAATGGTTTTGGCAATTCCAACGAATTACCCGCGATTGTTATGCGCCCTTCCTGCATCGCCTCAAGTAGCGCGGATTGGGTTTTTGGGCTAGCGCGATTTATTTCATCGGCCATAAGAATTTGGGTGAAAATTGGCCCTTTAACAAAGCGAAAATTACGATTTCCGCTCTTGTCAGTATCAAGAATTTCCGAACCCAAAATATCATTTGGCATTAAATCAGGCGTAAATTGAATTCGCTTAAAATCCTGTCCAAGGCTTTGTGAAATAGCCGCCACAAGGGAGGTTTTGGCAACACCCGGCATACCAATTAATAATGCGTGCGCCCCCGCCAAAATTGCACAAAGACATAAATCAATCGTATTTTCTTGCCCAAAAACTTGTTTACCAATTTGCGATTTCACATCTTCAATTTTTGCATGGAAATTGTTGAAATTTTTTATTTCAACCGAAATATCGCCTTGATTTGTAATATCTTCGATTTCGGACTTGTTCATTGTTTGCTTTCAAAATAAAAACTTATGTAATTTATAACATTATTATTCTAAGCTTCAACGATTCTTAGCCTTAAATAATCTGTATGACCGACAATTTACAATCAATTTTCAACGAATTAAAAACGCAATATGGCGAATATGGCGATAAATTACCGCCTGTTGAAAAATGGCATCCAACAAATTGCGGTGATATTGGACTTTTGATTAAAAAAGATGGAACATGGTGGCAGAATGGTCAGAAGTTTTCGCGCCATAAATTAATACAACTTTTTTCAAAAATCCTTCGTAAAGATGATGATGGCAATACTTATTTGGTGACGCCGCATGAGAAAGTAATCGTAAAAGTTGAAGATGCCCATTTTACTATAATTCGTGCGGATTTAATTAATGATGGGGTGCAAAAAATCGTCCTTACCACCAATGTCGGGGAAAGTTTCATTATTGATGATAATCACAAAATCTGGATTGAATATAATCAAAATACAAATGAACCAAGGCCTTATGTAATGGTTCGAAATGGTTTATATGCGCTTATAAATCGGGCAATTTATTATGATTTGGTCAATTGGGGGCAGTTTGTAGGAAATGATTTTGGTGTATTTTCTAATGAAACTTTCCACATACTTGGTCAATTGGGCGATGAAGATTAATGCCTGAATTATTTGAAAAATTACAAAAAAAACTACGGGCAATTGATGATGTTCAAGATGGATATTTGGCATCAGATTTTGACCTTAATCCTGATGCGAATATTGCACTTAAACCACCAAAACCCGCCGCAGTTTTAGTGCCAATTGTTGAACGCGATGGGCACTATAATGTAATTTTCACACGCCGCAGCTTTTATTTGCGTGCCCATGCAGGGCAGATTTCATTCCCTGGTGGGCGGTTTGATGAAAATGATGAAAATATAGTTCAAACCGCAATGCGTGAGGCTTATGAAGAAATTGGCCTTGAGGAGAAATTTATTTCACCAATTGGAATGGGGGGATAATTATTTAAGCGGCACGAATTATTTAATAACCCCAATTATCGCAAAAATTGACCCCAATGCCAAATTTATTGCCAATAAAGGTGAGGTAGATGAGATTTTTGAAATCCCCTTTAATAATGTTTTTAACAAAGATAATTTTGAAATTCGTGAATATCATCTTCAAAAAATCCCACGTAAATTCTATGCTTTTAATTTCAAGAAATATTTGATTTGGGGCGTAACTGCGGGGCTTATTGTCAATCTTACAAAAAGGATGGCAATCAATGAAAATTAGCCATGAATTCCTTCAAAGATCTGCTGTGGCTGCGATTTTTAATGCTTTGGGTCATGATAAAACCTATATTGTGGGCGGTGCAGTGCGCGATGCAATAATTGGGCGCGTTATTAATGATATTGATTTTGCAACTATCCTTTTGCCAGATGAAATTATTACACATCTTGAAAATGCAAAAATAAAATATGTGCCAACGGGTATTGAACATGGAACTATAAGCGCCATTATCGATAAAAAGCCCTATGAAATAACAAGTTTTAGAAAAGATATCGAAGCCTTTGGAAGACATGCAAATGTTGAATTCACAAGTGATATCAATGCAGACGCAAAAAGGCGCGATTTTACAATCAATGCCCTTTATTGCAATCAAAATGGTGAAATCTTTGACCCAATAGGTAAGGGGATTGATGATCTAAATTCAAAAAAAATCGCCTTTGTTGGCAATCCTATCGACAGGATTGAGGAAGATTATCTTCGAATTTTGCGCCTATTTCGTTTTTTTGCGCAATTGGATGATTTTTCAATTGATGAAAATGCAATTATTGCGTGTAAGAAACTTGGTGAAAATATCCCAAAACTTTCGGGTGAACGTATCAATGTTGAAATCATGAAAATATTGGGGGCCGAAAATGCGCCTAATGCCCTTAATTTAATGGATAAAAGCCAAATTTTATTTTACATATTTGGTGGAAAATATAATTTGGATAAAATCAAAATCCTATGGGCAAACCAGACACAAATTGACCTTTCGCCAAATCCAATCCGAAGCCTAATTGCAATTTTACCATATGAAAAAGATTATATTTTACGCTTTTGCACCGATTTGCGATTATCGAACAAGGAAAAAACAATTTTGCTTGATATGGTAAAATTGGCAGATTTTCTTGATGGTGATTTTAAAATTAAAAACCTTAAGATTGCCGCGTTTAAATTCGGCAAATCATTGGTTTTGGATTTCATTTTATCAAATATGGCGAATTGTTATGAAATATATCAAGAATTATCTTTGTTTGAAGTGCCAAAATTCCCAATTGATGGGCAAATAATGATGAAATATAATGTAAAATCAGGCCCAAATATGGGAAAGATTTTGAAAAATCTTGAACAAATTTGGTTTGAAAATGATTTCACAATTGATGATAATAAAATCAAACAAGAGATTGAAAAATCACGCTTTTAACCGATTTAAAAGCCCTTTTTTTATTTCATCCCATTCACTATCAATAATTGAATAATAGGCGCTGTCACGCATTGTGCCGTCTTTTCTTATCATGTGCTTGCGAAAAATCCCTTCAAACTTTGCGCCAAGTTTTAGGATTGCCGCACGTGAATGCGAATTTAGTGCATCTGTTTTAAGTTCAACCCGCTTTGCACCATTTTCAAAAGCATGATTAAG
>CAZKYS010000009.1:13473-38515 GCA_964557085.1 uncultured Caulobacteraceae bacterium | reverse complement strand
TGAAATGCGCCCTTAAGGCCGTCTATAACGAATTGTGCAGCAAGTGCCGCAAGAATGATTCCCAAAATACGCTCTAACATTGCGGCAATGGTTGGCCCCATTGCCTTTGTAATGCGGCCCGCGAGTAAAAATACAACAAGACAAATCAATAAATTTGCCATTGCGCCGCCAAGAACCGCCATTTTTGCCGTAAAATCTTTATATGCCGCAAAATGAAGCATGATTGATGCAATTGCACCGGGGCCCGCCAATAATGGAATTGCCAATGGAAAAACTGAAACATCTTCAAAACGGTCGGGGTGTTTTTTGGCCTCGGTCAAAACTTTTTCATTGCGTTCGTCGCGGCGTTCGGTGCGCTTTTCAAAAAGCATATCAACCGCGATTAGGAACAATAACAAACCGCCTGCTATACGAAAACTATCAAGCGAAACGTGTAATTTATCCAATAACCATTCGCCGCCAAAGGCAAAGCCAATAATAACACAAGCAGCAACCAAAATGGACTTATAGGCCATTTTTTTCTGCCACTCACGCGATGTATTTTCCGTAAGTGTCGCGAACATAGGCGCAACACCAGGCGGGTCAATAATAACAAAAAAGGTTACGAATGCTGCAACGAAAATTTCAAACATAAGGATTTATTATACGACCTAAGTCGAAACGTCACCCCCTTATATGTGTGAATTTTCGCAATACTGATATTGATTATCTGTATATATAGCGACCGCTATTATCAACGCGTCTTTGGCGCGGTTCACGCAATTCTGAGCGTGGACCACGTCTATCTACTAAGCGCGCCTCTACATACTCACGTTCATCACGGAAAAAAAAACCACGTTTTTTTGATACACGCTCTTCACGTGTATTATCATTCCACCAACCCATTACGAAATCCTTGTTCCGTTTATTATTTAGCTAGCATATATGATAATGGTTTAAATTAAGTGATTTTGCGGGTAATTTAGCGTTAACTATATTATTAAGCCTCTTGCTTTGGCCATTTAACGGCAAAATATAAAATTCCTAATAGAATGAAAATCTCTATAGTCGCAAAAAACATATAGAATTGTGCCGAACCAATTGAACTTGCAACCATAATGGCAACATAACATATTGGGAAAATTATGTTTAAAATTCTGCTTATTTGGCTCTTTAAAATTACACTTAAGCCAATCATCACACTTGGTATTGCCATCATAGCAGAAACACCAAGCATCACTTGTGGTGTTGCCTCTCCCAAAGGGCCCATAAGACCCTCATTCATTTTCAGGACTGCACCTTTTTCAAATAGGCCAAAATAGTCACAATAAATGAAACAGGACATTAAGCTTGCCCAAAGGGCAGAAATTTTAATTTGAACAGATGTGTTATTTTCAACAAGTTTCTTCATAATTACATTCCACTTCAATAATTAATATACAGAATGTAATTTTAAAACGCAAGAAATTTTATCGTTTAACAATAAATATCCCGAAGCCATAATTTGGTTTCGGGATATTATTAAATTATAGCATTAAGCTTATTGGATTTTCCAAGAAGCCTTTGAATGATTGCACCCACTTTGCACCAACAGCGCCATCTACAACACGGTGGTCACAAGTCAGGGTTACAGACATTACTGTTGCAATCGCCAATGCGCCATTTTTAACAACAGGGCGTTGTTCACCAGCGCCAACAGAAAGGATGCAGCCCTGTGGCTCATTGATTATGCTTGAAAATGATTTAATGCCAAACATACCAAGATTTGAAACACTAAAAGTGCCGCCAGAATATTCCTCAGGAAGTAGTTTTCGATTCTTAGCTTTTGACGCTAACTCTTTAATTTCATTTGAAATTTGCAGAATACCCTTGAGTTCTGCATTACGGACGATTGGGGTAATTAAACCGCCATCAATTGCAACCGCAACCGCCACATCGGCGTGATGATGCATTAAAATACCTTCATCACTAAAGCTTGCATTTGCTTCTGGCACAGCTTTAAGCGCCAAAGCAGTTGCTTTGATAATAAGGTCATTAACCGATATTTTGCCGCCCATTGTTTCTGCTTGGGCATTTAATTGTTTGCGCACTTCAAGCAATTTGTCGATTTCAATATCAACATTTAATGGGAAGTGCGGAACATCGCGGAATGATTCAGACAAACGTTTTGCAATTGTGCGGCGCATACCATCAAGTGGAATAATGTCATAAGAACCTTCTTTGTAAGGCATATTTGCAATTGTTGCAGGTGCTTTGGCAATTGTTTGCGGCGCGGCAACAGGTGCAGCAGCAGGTTTTGCACCACCTTTAACACCCTCAACATCGGCTTTCACAATACGTCCATTTGGCCCTGTTCCTTTGATGGCAGACAAATCAACGCCGTTTTGTTGTGCAATTCTGCGTGCCAAAGGTGATGCAAATACACGATCACCAGATTTAGGGGCAGGCGCAGCAGCAGCCGTAACTGACACAGGCGCTGCAACAGGTTCAACCGACGCAACAGGCGAGGCAGCAGGTGCAGGCGCAGCAAGGCCACCCTCACCCTCAATACGTGCAATTACGGTGTTGATTTTTACGCCAGAACTTCCATCAGGAACAAGGATTTCAAGCAATTTACCTTCGTCAACCGCCTCAACTTCCATTGTTGCTTTATCGGTTTCGATTTCAGCAAGAACATCACCTGATTTGATTTCATCACCAACTTTAACATGCCATTTTGCAAGCACGCCTTCTTCCATTGTTGGGCTAAGGGCAGGCATTAAAATATCAATTGGCATTTCAATTCCCCTTATTTATTGCAAACTTTGCGCACAGCGGCGACAATGTCTGATGGTTGCGGCAAAGATAAAGCCTCAAGATTTGCTGCATATGGAAGTGGGCAATCTTTTTGATGAACACGAACAGGTTGCGCATCAAGCCAATCAAAAGCCTGATCAACAACAACTGCAATCACTTCGGCACCAACACCCATCGGGCCCCAGCCTTCTTCAGCAGCAACCAGATGATTTGTTTTCTTAACTGAATTAATAATTGTTTCAGTATCAAGCGGACGAAGCGTTCTTAAATCGATAACTTCTGCGCTAATACCTAATCCTGCCAATTCCTCAGCGGCTTTTAATGCGTGACCTACCATGCGTGAATGCGCGGTGATTGTTACATCAGTTCCTTCGCGTCGAACTTTTGCTTTACCGATTGGCAAAACATAATCTTCAACATCCGGAATATCAAATTCAATCCCGTAAAGCATTTCATGCTCTAGGAATACAATTGGATTTGGGTCACGAATTGCAGCCTTCAAAAGACCTTTTGCATCGGCTGCATCATAAGGGGCAATTACTTTAAGACCTGGCACATTTGAATACCATGATGAATAATCATGGCTATGTTGCGCGCCAACGCGTGATGCCGCACCATTTGGGCCACGGAAAACGATTGAAGTTGAAATCTGACCACCAGACATATAAAGCGCTTTTGCCGCTGAATTGATGATATGGTCAATTGCCTGCATCGCAAAGTTAAATGTCATAAATTCAACAATTGGCTTTAAACCCGCCATCGCCGCACCAGTTGCAAGACCTGCAAAACCATGTTCAGTAATTGGCGTATCAATTACGCGTTTAGGGCCAAATTCATCCAAAAGGCCGCGTGAAACTTTGTATGCACCTTGATATTGGGCAACTTCTTCACCCATAAGGAATACTTTTTCGTCGCGGCGCAATTCTTCTGCCATCGCATCACGAAGCGCATCACGAACAGTGATTTTAACAGTCGGCGTATTTGCATCCCAATCAGGTTCAGCAAGATTAGAAGCCGCAGCAACAGGAGTTGCAACATTTACAGGTGCAGCAGGTGCAGAATCAACTTTTGGCGGCGGTGCAGAAACAGCGCCTTCGCCAGAAATAAGTGCAATCGGCGTATTCACTTTAATGCCCGCAGTGCCAGCATCAAATAAAAGCGCTTCAATCGTGCCTTCATCAATAGTTTCGACTTCCATAGTAGCTTTATCAGTTTCGATTTCAGCCAAAACGTCACCCGACTTGACTTCATCACCGACCTTAACCAACCATTTTGCGAGTGTTCCCTCTTCCATGGTTGGGGAAAGCGCGGGCATTAAAATCTCAATCGCCAATTTCTCACTCCATCCCTATTTTTTCTTTTTTGGTGCAGACGCTTTAGGTTTTGCACCCGCTTTTGCGGCTGGTTTGCCACTTGTATATTTACGTGCAGTTTCAATGACTGATTCAATGATACCAAGCTTTTTGTCATATTTATCAACAGAAGCAGCCCATGATTTATCGAAACTTGCCTTCATTGCAACCTGCAAAGCTTCGTAATCCTTCATTGCATTATCGACACGGCACTTTTCATGCGCTTTACGTCTTGTAGGCTCGGAATTTACATAGTCGCTTAAAGCAGTATATCTATCTTTAGTGCGAGTTTTGTTGAAATCGTCGGCACTAATTTCTACAAAATAATCAGGGCAGCTACCATTATATGATAATTTATCAACGGTTCCTGCCGTAATTGAACCAATATAACGTCCTTCAGGCGCTTTCCATTTGCTTGTAAATGTAGGTTCAATATCTTTGCTTGGCTTGCCTTTTTTAATATCGGCAACAATCTGATTATAGGCTTTTTCAGCCGCAGCAGTTGTTTCAGTGCTTATGCGCGCCTCTTTAGTAGCCGCGCCAACATTATAGTCACGTAAACGCGAAATAAAATCATCGCGGTCACGACCAAAATTTACCACCATACAATTTTGATATTTTTCAATACCTTTTTCAATTTCAGGAAGCCTTGCAGCTTGTGCTTCAACATAGGCTTTATCTTCTGATACTTGAACTTTTGCAGTATCAAATTCAATTACATATTCAGGGCAAGTTGGCGTATATTGAATTTTATCAACTGTTCCAGCAGTATAAATACCCATATAACGTGGCACATCGGCATTCGGATCAGGCTTAGTTTCAGTTGTCTGTGCATTTGCAACAGCAAATGATGCAATAGCATAAACCAAACCGCAAACCCCGCCATTGATGAAAGTGCTGCGTTTAAATTTCATAATTCTCTCCAAAGCTGGCAAATACTATAAATAAATGTCTGTCATTAATTGAGAAGCATCAGGTTCTGGGCTGGTTTGCGCAAATTCTGCTGCATCTGCCACAATTTCTTTTACTTCTTTATCAATGACTTTCAAATCATCTTCGGTAAATATGCCTTTTTCAAGGCCAAGATTGCGTATGTGTTCAATTGGATCACGGGTTTCACGCATTTGCTTTGGCTCATCTTTTGGGCGGTATTTCGCAGGATCAGACATTGAATGACCGCGATAACGATAAGTTTTCATCTCAAGTAAATAAGGGCCTTTACCGCTTCTCGCATGATCAATTGCACGGCTTGCAGCTTCTTTAACAGCCACAACATCCATGCCATCAACCGCTTCACCAGTTATTTCAAAGCTGATACCACGCTTGAAAAGCTCAATTTCAGATGAATGGCGATCAATTGATGTACCCATTGCATATTGATTATTTTCAATAATATAAACAACAGGCAATTTCCAAAGGCTTGCCATATTGAAGCTTTCATAAACTTGGCCTTGGTTTGCTGCGCCATCACCAAAATAAGCCAATGAAACGCCATTGTCATTATTATATTGATGCGCGAATGCCAAACCAGTTCCCAACGCAACCTGCGCGCCAACAATACCATGACCGCCATAGAATTTCTTCTCCTGGCTAAACATGTGCATTGAACCGCCTTTACCACGTGAACAACCGGTTGCGCGGCCTGTCAATTCTGCCATAATTTCACGCGCAGAAATGCCCGCAACCAACATATGACCATGGTCGCGATAGCCAGTAATAATAGAATCAGTTTCATTTTGTGCAGCAGTTACGCCAACAACAACAGCTTCTTGCCCGATATAAAGGTGGCAAAAGCCCGCAATAAGACCCATACCATATAATTGCCCCGCCTTTTCTTCAAAGCGGCGGATAAGCAACATTTGGCGATAATATTCAAGTAATTCCTCACGGGAGGCAATATTTGATAGCGAATTATCGATTATCTTTGCGTCTTTGCCTGATGCGCCTTTTTTTGCAGCCATCAACAAGCCCTTCCTCATACTAAAGTTTTATATTTTTAATAACACTAGATATCAACTTACCTTGCGACAAGTGACAAAAACGTAAGGAAGGTATGCTAGAAAGCAAGGTTAGGGCAAGCAATAAATGCTGTAAGAGGGGAAAAATTGGTGAAACTTCCCCTTTTGCGCTTTAATTTGGCAATTTTATTATTTTATCTTGTGCAGCGACCATATCAAGTTTTTGCAATGCCTGCTCCTCGATGAAATCTTGATTTGGGGCTTGTGATTTTAAAAGTTTGATTTGATTCTCTAATTGCGTCTTCTTCAATGCAAGTTCTTGTTTTTGGCGTGCAAGCGCGTCCGATTCAATTGCATATTGACGCCACATCAAAATCCCCTGCTGCCCTGTAAATGCCTGTGCACCAAGCATTATAAGCAAAAGCAAAAATATAACTTTGGCAGGTGAAGTCGGGATTTTCTTTATCATGCCCCTTTATCGTAAAATATGGTTTACGGCACGTTAAAAACTAAAAGGCCCGAAACAAATGTTTCAGGCCTTTTTGATTTAAAATTATAAATATAATTATCTTTTTTGGCGTAACGCACCAAAACCTGCATAAACTGCCTGATTACCAAGCATTTCTTCGATACGGATTAATTGGTTGTATTTTGCAATTCTGTCAGAGCGTGACAAAGAACCTGTTTTGATTTGACCGCAATTGGTTGCAACTGCTAAATCGGCAATTGTTGAATCTTCGGTTTCGCCAGAACGGTGGCTCATAACTGCAGTATAGCCATTACGGTGCGCCAAATCGACAGCATCCAAAGTTTCGGACAAAGTTCCAATTTGGTTTACTTTAACCAAAATTGAATTTGCAAGACCGTCATTAATACCTTGTGCTAGGCGTTTTGGATTGGTTACAAACAAATCATCGCCTACCAATTGGATTTTTTTACCCAAAGCAGCCGTTAATTGTACCCAGCCTTCCATATCATCTTCGCCCATACCATCTTCGATTGAATAGATTGGGTATTTGTTTGCAAGGTCAGCAAGATAATCAACCATTTGCGCACTGGTAAGTGACTTTTTCTCGCCTTCCATTTCGTATTTGCCGTTTTTGAAGAATTCAGTTGAGGCACAATCAAGCGCAAGACCAATTTCATCACCAACTTTGAAGCCCGCTTTTGTGATTGCTTCAACAATTGTTCCCAATGCTTCATCAGCAGATGAGATATTTGGCGCAAAACCACCTTCATCGCCAACATTTGTATTATGGCCTTTGGCTTTTAGGATTGATTTTAAAGAATGGAATACTTCCGCACCCCAACGCACGCCTTCTGCCAAAGATGGTGCAGCAAGTGGCATTACCATGAATTCTTGAATATCAATTGGATTATCGGCATGCGCACCACCATTGATAATATTCATCATTGGAACAGGAAGAACGCGGGCATTAATGCCGCCAATATAATTAAACAAAGGCAAATCAACCGCCTCTGATGCCGCGCGTGCAACTGCCAAAGAAACACCCAAAATCGCATTTGCGCCAAGGCGTGATTTATTTGGCGTGCCATCAAGTTCAATCAAAATATCGTCAATCTGGCGCTGATCCAAAGCATCAAATCCAGAAAGAGTTTGGAATATTTCGCCATTTACCGCTTCAACCGCATTTAAAACACCTTTACCAAGGTAACGTGATTTATCGCCATCGCGTTTTTCCACAGCTTCATGCGCACCAGTAGATGCACCAGATGGAACCATTGCACGGCCCATAGCGCCAGATTCAAGCAATACATCAACTTCAACAGTTGGGTTGCCACGGCTATCAAGCACTTCACGGCCAATAATATCGATAATTGCGGTCATATTTCTAACTCCTTGCAAACACGCCCCTGTTAGCAAGTTGGGATGAATATTAAAAGACGTTTTTATTATTTAGCTGCGATAATTTGGATATGTTTTCCAAGCAAGCACAATCATACTAAAAGTAATTGCCCCACTTAATTGATGCAAAACACCGGTTAAAACCCCATGAATTGTGGGGGGCGGTGAGATTGTAAAAATATGCAGGGTAAAAACACCAAGGCCAATTTGCACCAAAATCATAAACGCGGCACGCAAACGCCATGCATTATGGTCAGGCTTTTTAATTTTACGCTTCGTTCTATATTGCAGTAAAATAATTATACCAAGTAGATAGCCAATAATTCGATGATTAAATTGTATGTTTTGCGTATTTTCAATAAAATTAATCCAAATCGGCTTAAGTTGAAAATATGCATCAGGAAGTATTTTGCCATCAATCAAAGGCCAATCATTATGCATTAAACCCGCACGTGTTCCTGCAACCATTGCCCCCAAAAGAATCTGTAAGAAGGCAATAACAATAATTATATTCCACGGGTTTTTTGTTAAATGATATTTTTCACCAGTTAATCTATAATGCGCGGCATTTATTAATAATGCCAATAAAAAAAATGCCATTCCCAAATGCGTGGCAAGTCTGATTGCTTCAACATAAATCCTGTTACCGCTAAGGCCAGAACTCACCATCCACCATCCTAAAAAACCTTGCAGACCAATTAGTAATACAATTGATACAAGCATTGGAATATCATTACGGCTAAGGTAACCGCGTACCCAAAAATATATTAAGGGTAATAAATAAAATATGCCAACAATACGACCCAAAAGCCTGTGTGACCATTCCCACCAAAATATAAATTTAAAATCATCCAACGCCATTTGGCTATTTATAAGTTTGAATTGCGGAATAGTTTTGTAAAGTGCAAATTCATCATTCCAATCCTTTTGACTTAAGGGGGGAATAATTCCATGAATTGGCGACCAATGCGCAATTGATAGGCCCGAATCCGTAAGCCTTGTAGCGCCGCCAACAACAATCATGGCAATCACCAAAAATGCCATTAATATTAGCCAATTTGCGACCAATCTATCGCTTAGTTTTTTTGTAATTCGTCTCAAAGCACACCTTGATTGGAATATTGCATAATTTCATTCAAAAACAAATATGTTTGTCATTTAAAAAGTTTAAGGCTATTGGAAAGCAAGAGGTTTAATATGCAAGTTCAAAATAGGCGGATGATTGGCCTTTTAGTGGTTCTTTTATATATTGTTTTGTACCTAATTGTGGCGGGACAAATTGGAAATTTCTTCGTTAATAAACCACCAATTGTAAATATTGCCTTCTTTTTAGTTGCTGGTGTTATTTGGATTTTTCCTTTAAAACCACTTTTTAATTGGATGCGTGCAAAGCCAGAAGAAGTGCCAAAAGGCGAACGCCCGCCAAAGGTTGCGATGATGAAAAGAAAACGCAAATAGATTTATATAAACATACAAAATCGTTATGTTTATAGGCTTTTTTCCATAATGATGACTTCCAAGCTATCGACGCCATCTTTTAAAATCACATATGGGTGAACTTTTACAAAATCAATTCTTTGCCCAGTATCTTTAAATCCGCAGCGTAAGTAAAAATCAACTAATTCTTTGCGTTTTGAGATAACGGATAATTTTAGCTTATTTTCACCCCAAATTTCATAAACAAAATTTTCAACATGGGTGATTAATTTTCGACCTATTCCGCTTCCTTGCAGGTTCGGTCTTACAGAGAATTTACCAAATTCAATCCAATCATTATCTTTGGTAACGCAAATGACGCCGATTATTTGATGATGGTCACTATCAATTGCAACAAACATTTTTGAATTTTTATCTTCTAAAGTTTTTGCAATTTCACCATCGGATAGTCTGTCACCTGATAAAATATCGGTTTCATGCGTCCAACCAAGGCGTGCTTCATCTTTTCTATAGCCTGCCTCTATAAGGTTTTCTATTGCGCTTATATCTTTTGATTGCGCATCCCGAATTGTAAAATTTACTGACAATTTAGGAACCTAAAGCTTTATCCAAAATATTGCGTGTTTGGGTTAGACGCAAAAGCAATTGATTTAATGCAGGCAAGCCTGATTTATCGATATTATTATCAATTGTTGAACTTGTAATTTTTGTATCATCTTCAATTTCAATTGAAGATGTTTCTATATTCATTGCGCGGTTACGAACCGATTGAATGCCAGAATCTTTAATTAGTTTTTGAACACCACGGATAGTATATCCATCATCTTGCAACAAAGCTTTTAGGCCGCGCAAAACAGCCATATCCTGCGGGCGATAAAAACGCCTTCCGCCTGCGCGCTTTAAAGGACGAAGATGGTTAAACTTCCCCTCCCAAAAGCGTAAAACGTGCGGTGGGACACCAATTTCATCGCTCGCCTCTGAAATAGTGCGAAACGCATCAGGTGATTTTACTTGTTCAAATTCGTCAGACAATTAACTGCGCTCCACACGCGTTCTAAGAATTTGTGACGGTTTAAAACTAACAACACGCCTTGCAGATATTTTAGCCTCAACGCCAGTTTTTGGATTACGCCCAACGCGCGGCTTTTTTTGTCTTACGGCAAAATTTCCAAAACGTGCAAGTTTAACCAATTGCCCTTTTTCCAAAGCAACAACCAAATGCTCAAGCATTTTTTCCAAAAGATCCGAACCATCAGTTTTAGAAAGTCCAAGCTCACGGCTTAGAACATCAACCAAATCAGCTCTAGTAAGTGTTTTTCCCATTCTGCCCCTCAAAGAATACTTAAATACCCTTTGCCCTTTGTTACCTTGTTTGAATAAGACTCATAATACCAATTAAACAACAAATTCAATTCAGGTAAAGTGATTATGTATGGAAAATACACATAATTTAGGGTTTTTCGACGTTTTTAAAGCTTTTTTTTGATTTATTTTCAATTTTTGAATGAAAAACCACCAAAAAACAATAAATGACACAGGCGTCAACAAATAAAAGCGATATATAATTATTTAATTTATAGGCGTACCAATGAAGCGCCCCAAGTTAAACCACCGCCCATTGCTTCAAATAAAACTAAATCACCTTTTTTAATCTTACCTTCTTTTTGTGCATGATCAAATGCTAGCGCAACTGAAGCCGCCGAAGTATTACCGTGGATATCAACAGTAATTATAACCTTTTCTTCTGGGATTTTAAGTTTCTTGGCAACACCATCTAATATTCTTTTATTTGCTTGGTGTGGAACAAACCAATCAATTTCATCAATATTAACATCAGCTTTTTCACAACATAAAACAATAGCTTCTGAAATATTTGTAACGGCATGGCGAAAAACTGCCTGCCCTTCCATATGAAGTTTACCAACTTTTGAACCTAAAGAGGCGCCGCTTGAAACGTTTAATATTGAATTGTAACGACCATCAGCACGTAAAATATTTGCAAGTATGCCTTTGTTTGCTTCATCCGAAGCTTGAATAATCGCCGCACCAGCACCGTCACCAAATAATACGCATGTTGTGCGATCTGCCCAATCCATAATTCTTGAAAAGCTGTCAACGCCGATTAAAAGGGCATTTTTAGCTTGCCCAGATTTTATCATTGAATCAACAACACCCAAACCATACACAAAGCCAGAGCACACGGCTTGAATATCAAACGCAATACAAACAGGTATTCCAAGGGCTTCTTGGATTAATGTTGCCGTTGCAGGAAAAGTTCTATCAGGTGTTGAAGTTGCGCAAATGATTAAATCAATATCACTGGCGCTAATATTTGCCTTTTCAATTGCAAGTTTTGCAGCGCGTGTTGCAAGCGTTGAACTTGTTTCAAGGTCAGAACAAAAATAACGTTGTTCTATACCCGTTCGTTCTTTAATCCACGCATCAGAAGTATCAACAATATTTGCTAATTCATTGTTTGTTACCAACCTATCGGGCGTGACTGCGCACAATGAACTCACAACAGATGAAATTGACATATTTTTACCAATCTATTTTAGGGTATAACCTATTAAACTTCAGCAGGCGCTTTCTGTTGCACTTGGCGTAATTGATTTAATCTTGCAACATTTTCAACAATTGTTGACTGGTAATCAGATGAAGCAAGGCGAAGCGCAACAAGCAAAGCATTAGAAAATCCATGTGCATCGGTTCCGCCATGTGACTTAACAACAAGGCCGTTCAAACCCAATAACATTCCACCATTAAAAGCGCGTGGATCCATTTTTGATTTTAACTTATTAAAGCCACTTGTTGCAATAAATGCACCAATTTTTGAAATCAAATTCGAAGTTAGCGATTCTTTTAGGAAAGTTGCAAATAATTTTGCAGCGCCTTCAGCAGCTTTTAAAGCGATATTTCCAGTAAAACCATCCGTTACAACCACATCAGTTGTACCTAATGACAAATCATTGCCTTCAACAAAACCATACACATCCATTCCAAGGCTTGATCCATGAAGGCGCAATAAACGCATTGCTTCTTTAATATCTTCATGTCCTTTAACTTCTTCGGAACCGACATTCAAAAGCCCAATGCTTGGTCTTTCTTTGCCAAACAATGCCTTTGCATAGGCTTCACCTAATATTGCAAAATCAACTAATTGATCAGGATCAGAATCAACATTTGCACCAATATCAAGCACAACCGATGCACCCTTTGGATTAGGCCATGGCGCGGCAATAGCAGGGCGATGTATCCCAGGAACAGTTCGTAATTGCAAATTGGAAACCGCCATCAATGCACCTGTATTTCCCGCCGATACAGCAGCATTCGCAACACCTTCTTTGACCGACGCAACAGCAGACCACATTGATGTATTTTTGCGACGCATCGCTTGGGATGGTTTTGCATCCATGCCTACAACTTCATCGGCATGAACAACTTTGGCATTTTTTAAGATTGGATTATGCGATATTATCGAATTAATTTTTTCACTATCACCATGCAAAATAAGTGCTACTTCTGGGTGTTTTTTTGCAAAAATTGCGCAACCTTCTACAATCTCTTTTGGTGCAAAATCACCACCCATTGCATCAATTGAAAGCGTTATTTGCGCATTTGTTTCATTATCGCTCATTAATTATTATTCCTATTTTCATGGAACTGCCAATGCATTGGCTTATGTGACCTTGATGACATATTAGTAAAATCTTTGTGGTTTTACATATTTTATTACAGTAGACTTAAATTTTGAATTCAATCGAACGAATTTCGCCAACTAATTTAACAAAATTATTAGCTAGTTCATCGCTAAATTCATTTGAAACATTCTCAAGACTAAGAACATTTAGTGCGATTTTTTTGCTTAAAGTTTGAATATCGTCACTATCAAAAGCTTTTATGTATGATGTTTGCCGACCATAAAAACTTTCAGCCATGATTTTAACCCGTGAGCCAACTTTTAAATCGCTTATACCAAATTCACGTAATGCTTGATCGAAACTTTTAAAAATCTTATCAAATAGGTTTTGTGCGATTTTATTTTCAAATTCACCACGCTTACCTAATCCGCAAAATATAGCCGTCGCAAATAGGGCTACCAATTCAAAACGACCATCTGGGTCATCTTCAACGCGATTATCACCAAAAAAAATTGGGTTTCGTGCGTATTCATTCATTCTAATGAATAAAACGTCACTTGCATTTTTTATTAATTTACGATTTTTGAAATAATTAAACATTCTTCATTTACTGGTGCTAGTTGTTGGCGACGCTTGAACCTTGTGGCAATGACGTCTAGTAGGGTATATCGTTTTGAATTGGAAAGTTAAATGCGCAAACTGATATTTGCTGGAATTATAGGGTCAATTTTGATTTCTGGGGTTTCTATTACTGGCTGTGCGCCAATTGTGACCCATCATGGATTTGTTGTTGATTCACCTGATATGATGAAAATCGAAAACGGAACCGATAATAAAACCACAATTTTAACACGCCTTGGAAACCCTTCACAAATAGGCGCTTTTGACGAAGAAGTTTGGTATTATATATCATCAATACAATCGCAAAAAGCATTTTTAAAACTTAAAACTACTGAACGTAATATTACCGCAATTTCGTTTGACGATGCCGAAAATGTTGCATCTGTAAAAAAATATACTTTGGTAGACGGCCGTATTATTAATTACGATAAAAACAAGACGCCGACTCGCGGACGTGAAGTTACTTTCTTGGAGCAAGTATTTGGCGCTGTTGGCCGTTCACCAGTTGCATTACCTGGTCAGGATCCAAACCTACCAACTGCTGCGGGTGGTCCAAGAACCCAGTAAAATATAATATAATTGTGAAAATGGCGCCAAATATGGCGCCTTTTTTATTTTGGTGGTTCGCTGCTTTTTGGTGTATTTGGGGCAGTATCAACAGGATTTGGTGTCTCGTTAAAATCAACCTTAACAGGATTATCCGCACTTACTTCTTTTTTGCCTTGTGCAGCATTTGGATTTATTGGCGTTTTTTGCCCTTGTGGCACATTTGGCCCAGGTGCTTCTGTTCCATCAGGATAAACCCATTTACCCTGTTTTTCAGAGACTATGATTGATGTTTTTGGAATAAAGCCTTGGGTCCCGTCATCAAGACGAACAATATACCACCAATCATCGGTTTTGGTTTGCCCTAAAACCCCAACACTATCCCCTTCCATTACCGAACGTAAAACGCGACCATCAGGGTATGGTGTCGCTTGTATATTTGAGACAATTTTCACTGTTCCTGAAACACCAACTTTTGACGCGGCAAAGCCTTCGTTACTTCCCGATCTATCATCATCAGGCGTGGTAAAACGTGCCATGATGAAGCCAACTTTATCGGCAAACCTTATACGAAGCCAATCTTCACCCTGTGATGAAACATAACCATCGGTGTTAATTCGCGTTCCACCATCTAAATAACCAATTATACTACCAGACATTGATGGTGTTGAGCGCAAATTGATAGAAGTAGATGTAACAACACGTCTTACGCTGTCTTGAACTTGTGATAAATCAGCGCCTTCACCAACTTTTTGAAGGCCGCCCATTGGTGTGAAACCGTGAACACCGTCAACCGATGTTACTTCTGCCCATTCAACACCATCAACATTCCCAACAGATTTTCCAGAAACTATAGAGCCTTCTTTCAAATTTGCACGAACGTTTGAGCCAGTGGATTTTGATTCGTAAAGCTCAACCTTTCCTTGCGTGCGATATGTTATATAATGCGCATTAGAAATTTTATTTGCGTGGTCAAAAGTTCCCGCATATTTCAAACCCGCAAAAACACCGCCTGCAAGAACCAAAATACCAAAGGCAATTATGGCAATATTAGAGCCAATATTGCCAAAACCTGCCCGTTTTTGCTCAATTGATTTATCAATTTCTTCGTTCATTAAACCATGCTTCCAGTTTCAAATCCCAAACGGGCATAATAAAACATGTCTAAATGAAGCCGCAATTGTTTCCAAGCAGAATTTATAGTTGGTAATGTAAGCAAAACCTAGGTTTTGTTGATAAATTAATTTTTACGCGGCGAAAATTGGGTATTTTGAGAACCGAAGCGCAGCGTACTTAAGTACGTGAGCAAAGGGCGCACAGAAATACACAATTTGCAGCCTGTAAAAATTAATTTGCAACTAAACCTAGTTTTCAACCTGTCTTACAGACTTTGCATCAACCCAACCATCAATATTGAAACGATTGGAATGAACATGATACCAAGTGCTACCGTCCGAGCTTTGAACTTCATCAACCAACACCACCATTCCTTTTTGGGTTTCATCAGTATCAACAGGCGCTGCAGCATCAGGTGATTGGCGAACTTTCACTTTGTCAAAAGTGAATACCACATTACTGCCTTCGCTTATTGCGCTTGATTTAGGGGCACTATCAGTTGCAATTTCAGGTGTTGCAGAAACAGGTGTTCTTGATAATAGGCTTGAACTAATCCAGCCTTGACCACCCGTTGGAAGATTTACGCGATACCATGTTTTACCATCAACTGTTCGGGTCGCACTTGCACTTAATGTGTCACCCCTAAGCATTTCGGCAACTTTTTTTCCACTTAGGCCAGCTTGGTCACGGATATTTGCTTTATCACCAGAGATGTAGAAAATTGTTTCAGGCATTTCGCTTACTTCTGAAACAACGGGGGTAGTTGTAACCTGATTGGTAAGTAGTGAACCGCCGTCAATTGGAACAACATCGGAAACTTTAACATAGCCAGTTTGACCAGATTGATTCGGAACCATAATACGATACCAATCAATTCCATCAACATTAACTTTGCCGTTGATTTCAACGCCAACACCAACGCCAATTTTGCCTAGGCTTTGCGCACTTTCAGATGGTGATGCTTTAACATCGATTATTGATGCGGTATTGGCAATAATGCCTGGATTAATATCAGTAACCGACATTTGACCAACACTAATTTGATTAGTGGTTTCATTGCCAATATCAGCCTGATTATTTTCGCCACGCGATGTGAAATACCTTAAACCAAAGAAAACAAGCCCAGCAACAACAACAAACATTGCCGCCATTTTTGCAAATTCAAGCGCTTGATTAGGTTTTTCATCCTCATAATCATCATCATAATCTTGGGCAGGTGGCGGCGTTTGCCTTTGTGTATTGATTGGCGGGGGCGTCGATGGTTGTGGCGAAGAACTCCCCTCACCTGCAACTAGCGCAAGCGGTGCACCACATTCAGGACAAATCGAATTTGTACCAGCATAAGCCAAGAGCGTGCCATTCGCCGCATTTGAACATTTCGACGGGCTATTAGAACATTGACCACGTTTAATCATTATTTTCCCCTATTTACGAGCCATGTTTGATTTACAAACTGATTGTGTTTTAATTTGGACAAAAAAGCCACAAAAAAAAGCAAAAAACCCCGCATAAATGCGGGGTTTAAATCATTAAATTTGCAGTTAATTAAGAATGTGCCAATACCGCCAAAAGCAATAATGCAACGATATTTGTAATCTTAATCATTGGGTTTACCGCAGGGCCTGCAGTATCTTTGTACGGGTCACCAACAGTGTCGCCGGTTACAGATGCTTTGTGGGCTTCTGAACCTTTCATGTGTTTAACGCCATCTTTGTCAGTGAAACCATCTTCGAAAGATTTTTTGGCATTATCCCATGCGCCGCCACCTGATGTCATTGAAATAGCCACATAAAGGCCAGTTACGATAACACCCAAAAGCATTGCACCAACCGCAGCCAAAGCATTAAGTTTGCCACCCACAATTAGAATTACAAAGAAAAGAACCACTGGTGACAATACAGGAAGCATTGATGGAACAATCATTTCCTTAATCGCCGCTTTTGTAAGAATATCAACCGCACGACCATAATCAGGTTTCGCTTTATATTCCATGATACCAGGGATTTCTTTGAATTGGCGACGAACTTCTTCAACCACCGCGCCAGCCGCACGACCAACCGCAGTCATTGACCAACCACCAAACAAATAAGGAAGCAAACCACCAAATAGAAGGCCTGCAACAACATATGGATTTGAAAGGTCGAACATGCCCTTAACTTCAATATTTGCAAAGAAAGGGAATTCAGATGGATTAGCCGCAAAATGCTTTAAGTCTTCGGTATAAGCAGCAAATAGAACCAATGCCCCAAGACCCGCTGAACCAATTGCATAGCCTTTGGTAACTGCTTTTGTTGTATTACCAACCGCATCCAGTGCGTCAGTTGTTTTACGAACCTCTGGTGGCAATTCTGCCATTTCGGCAATACCACCCGCATTATCAGTTACGGGACCAAATGCATCCAATGCAACGATAATACCAGCAACAGAAAGCATTGTGGTGGTTGCAATTGCGATACCAAAAAGACCCGCAATTTTAAATGTCGCAATAATACCAAATACGATTACCAATGCAGGCAATGCAGTTGCCTCCATTGAAACCGCAAGACCTTGGATAACATTTGTTCCATGTCCTGATACAGATGCTTGGGCAACTGATTTAACCGGCGCATATTCTGTGCCTGTATAATATTCTGTAATCCAAACAATTGCCGCAGTTACAATAAGACCAACAACGCCAGAAGCGAAAATCGCATTTGCGCCAATAGACATTGCACCAGTTTCAGCAGTTGTTGTGAATGCATTTGGAACAAATAAATTCACCACAACATACAAACCACCCGCAGATAAAACACCCGCCGCAATAAGGCCCTTATAAAGTGCGCCCATAATGTTGCCATCTTTGCCAAGTTTAACAAAGAATGTTCCCAAAATTGATGCGACAATTGCCATTGCACCGATTGCCAAAGGTAATGCCATCATTACAGCAGCGCCATTTTCGCGGAAGAAAATTGACGCCAAAACCATTGTTGCAACCAATGTTACGGCATAGGTTTCAAACAAATCGGCTGCCATACCTGCGCAATCGCCAACGTTATCGCCAACATTGTCCGCAATTGTTGCAGGGTTGCGTGGGTCATCTTCCGGAATGCCCGCTTCAACTTTACCAACCATGTCACCACCAACGTCAGCACCTTTTGTAAAGATACCACCACCAAGGCGTGCAAAAATTGAAATCAAAGACGCACCAAAAGAAAGTGCAACCAACGAATCAATCACAACACGGTCTGTAACTTTGTGACCAAGTACTTGGGTAAGAATGTAGAAATAAACCGAAACCCCCAAAAGCGCGAGGCCAGCAACCAACATACCAGTAACAGCACCAGAGCGGAACGCCATATCAAGACCACCTGCAAGGCTATTACGTGCAGCTTCTGCAGTTCTTACGTTTGCGCGAACCGATACAAGCATCCCAATATAACCAGCAGCGCCAGATAAAACCGCGCCTAAAATAAAACCGATTGGGATCAATAAATTTTTGAAAACAACTAATAATGCAACCGCCAAAACAACACCCACAATTCCAATTGTAGTATATTGACGGTTTAGATATGCGTTCGCCCCTTCTTGGATAGCCGCCGCAATCTCTTGCATTCGTGCATTACCTGCACTGGATTTTAAAACTGATTGTATGGTTATCGCACCATAAATCAAAGCGATAAAGCCGGCGACAATAGCAGCCAACACACCTGTAATACTAGGATCCATTTTTCCCCTCTCTGCTTGGCGGTGAAAAGCTCACCGTGTTTCTCCCTGTGATTGGCCTTTGAATCTAGGCCTATTATTATGGGGGCGAGATTGGCATGGATTCTCTAATTACGCAATCATAATCCACTGATTGGGGAATGTTAAGATTGTCGCAGGAGACAATTTTTTTTAATGCTTCATCATTTGTGCGTTTTGAACTTCGATTTTGTTAATCCTTGTTCCTGGAAATGCCTGTGATATCGCAGGGAAAATAGTTTTAACAAATGTATTAGCATCAAAAATGCTTGCCTGCGGTAAAACAGGTACTGGATTTTTCGAAGTCGCACGCGAAATGGCATCTTTTACCAAGAATTGATTATTACGTATATTGGTTGCACTTTTATCATCAGCGCCATGAACGATAATTGTCATAAAACAATAATTGACAAGCCTTCTTCCATTCACAATTGGAACCACAATACCCGGTATTTCAACCGTTAATGGGTTTGACATTGTTCCTTCTTTTGGTTTCGAAGATGCATGTGCTTCATTAGAAAAAAATGGCGCAGAAAGAACAACAATAAATGCGAATAAAATTGTGGAGAATTTTGTAAATTTCATGCCTGCATTATCGAATAGAATTCTTAAAAAGGCGTCAATTTCAACGTGACAAAATATATCTATGCTGTGAAATTATGAGAATAAGATTTTTTCAAATTTCCAACGTCATATTCAATATTTTTAATTTTTAAAATCGGCTTATCCCTATTGATAATTCTACCGATAAAATATATTTCATGACCAATTGAATTTGCCATATCAATAATTTCAGTTTTGTATGCTTCATCAATTGTGAAAATTGATTGATAATCATCTCCAAAACTAAGAATTTTTATTATATTTTCAAAATCGCGACCATGCATTTCAAGATATTTTTTTGCATCATCAGATAATGGTATTTCTTCAAAATCAATTTCGTAATTGTGCAAATTATCTGGCATTAATTTTAATGCATCGCCCAATAATCCGTCAGAAATATCCAATGATGAATTGGCATATTTACTTATTATATTTGCAAACTCTAATTTTGGAATTTTTGGAATTTGATAATGTGAAGCGGCGTCCCCAAATTCACAAATATTATTCACAAGGGCTTCAAGGCCGATTTTTGCATCACCTATATTTCCACTTAAACAAATTAAATCATTAGCTTTTGCATTATGGCGCTTTATAATTTGTCCTATTGGCTTTCCAAATATCGTAAGGCTAATAACAATTGGGCCATTAATTTTAGTTGTATCACCGCCTAAAATTGGCATTTTATCAGCGCATTCAAATAATGCATCTTTAAGGCCAGTCGCAAATTCAGCAAGGCCATTATTTCCACGCACATTATTCCACGAAATGTTTAAAAAGCAGGCAATTGGTATCGCCCCTTTTGCAATTATATCGGAAACATTTACGCGTATAAGTTTTTGACCAATTGAATACGAACTATCTTCTTCACGAAAATGCGTATTTTCAACCAAAGTGTCAGTGCTAATTATAATGTCGTTAAATTGCGCAACATCATCCTTTAAACCCATTGCACCTTGATTATTAAATGACAATGGAAGAAAAAGGCACTCTATTGCATCAAATTCATTCATTCTATTCGGGTGCAACGCGCGCTAAGTCGGCTTTGGTTTCTTTGGCGATACGCTCTAAGATACCATTGACGAAATTAGGTTCTTTACCTTCATGGAATGCTGCAACAACGCCAACATATTCATCAATAATAACCGCGATTGGCGTTTGTAATTTATTCATCAACTCATAAGTTGCCAGCCGAAGTGCGGCGCGAACGATTGGGTCAATACGTTCAATTGTCCAACCCTTCACAAGGCGACTAGAGATTTGGGCATCAACCATAATGTGATTTTCAACGGCTTCTTTTACAAGCTCTTGAAAGAATTCGCCATCAGCATAAATCTTATCTTCGCTTTGCGCATTATCACTAATTCTGTGCTGTAAGAATTCGCTAACGACTTTTTTTCCCGCTTTGCCGGTTAAATCAATTTGATACAAAGCTTGAACAGCACATAATCTTGCACCGCGTAATTTTTGAGTATTAGTTTTTGTTTTTGCGCTATTCATAAAAATTCCGTTTAAACCCCGCCAAGGTTAAGCCTTTTTTTGACTTCAATCAAGGTAAGACACGCAATTGCCGCCTCACGACCTTTGTTTTTACCTTTGCGTGATGCACGGATTATCGCCTGATCTTCATTTTCACAAGTCAAAATACCATTACCGATGGCAAGACCTTGCACAGTCATATCCATAATCGCGCGTGCACTTTCGCCGCCAACATGAATGTGATGCGTTGTTTCCCCGCGAATTACAGCGCCCAAAGCAATAAAACCATCATAAGAGCGACCAGCAGGGCGATGGCTTGAGCGTTCCGCCGCAGCAATAGTTGCAGGTATCTCAAGAACCCCAGGAACACGAACTAATGAATGGGTTGCTTTCGCAGAATCCAAAGTTTCAATTGCCCCCAAAACCAATTCATCACAAATATGGCGGTAATAGTCAGCAACTACGATTAATATATTCAACGGATCAGCAGCAATAGACATATTTATTCCCTTAATTATGAACTTCTAAATATCGCGCAACATAGCGCGCGATTGGATCAATTTCTAAATTAACATTCATACCAATAAAGAATGAACCAATTGTTGTATTTTTAATAGTATGTTCAATTATATTCACACAAAATGAATTTTCACTTACCTCATTAACCGTAAGCGATATACCTTCTATTGCAATTGATCCTTTTTGGGCAATGAATTTAATTAATTCATTTGGCGCGTTTATAGTTATTTTTGTGCTTTCAAAGATTTTTTCGATTGAGGCGACAATGCCAATTCCGTCAACATGGCCCGAAACCAAATGCCCGCCCAATTCATCACCAAATTTAAGCGATGGTTCGATATTTATTTTAGTTCCAATCTGCCAATCTGATAGGTTGGTTAATTCAAGTGTGTGGGTTGATGCTTGAACCTTCCATTTTGATTCTGTTTCATCAATTTTCTGCTTTTCAATCAATGTAAGGCAAACGCCATTATGGGCAATCGATGCACCAATAAGGTGATTATCAACATTTAATGGCGCAATAATTTCAAAAATCACATCTTGATCATGATTTTCAATATTATGTATTCGGCCTATATGATTAATTATACCAGTAAACAATTTAAACCTCATATATTTCAAGAATATCAGTTCCGATTTTCTTGATTTCAAGAAGATGCAATCTCTTTGCTTTATCAAGGCTTTCAGGATTTAGGCCGTTAAAAACATCTTTTGCCTTATTACCCATTATAATTGGCGCGCGAAACCAATATAATCGATTTATTATTCCCGCAGCAATACAATTTGAAAGCAAAATAGAACCCGCTTCAAGCATTATGGATTTCGCACCCATTGTTGATAATGCATTATAGGCTTCAACAATGTTGATTTCACCATCTTGGTTAAGGTCAATGTTTTTTACGATTGCGCCAGCTTTTTTTAGTTTTTCCAATCTATATTCAGGGGCATTTTCGCCGTGTAAAATAATTGTTGGCTTGCTTTTATTTTGCAAAACCTTTGCATTGATTGGTGCGCGCGCATTTGAATCAAAAACAACAACCTGCGGCTGATCTGGATATAAAACATCGCCATCACGGGCACTTAATTGCGCATCATCGGCTAAAATTGTTCCGATACCAGTTGCAATAATATCCGCATTTGAACGTAATTGATGAACATATTTTCGTGATTCTTCGCAACTTATCCATTTGCTTTGCCCATCTTCAAGGGCAATTTTTCCATCTAATGAAGTTGCAATTTTGGCAAAAAATTCCATTTGCCATTATTCTTTCTTTTTCTTCATCGACCCTAATTCGTCTTCAACAAATTTGCTAAAATCTTCGGCCTTTTCAAATTCGCGGTAAACAGATGCATATCTCACATAACCAACAGGGTCGGTTTGCGCCAAGGTTCGCATTACAACCTCACCTAATTGTGCAGTTGCAAATTCGTTTTCACCGGTTCGTTCAAGCTCTTTGACGATTGTATTAATCATTTGGTCAATTTGCTCATCACTTATTTCGCGTTTTCTTAGGGCGATGGAAATTGAACGATGAAGCTTTTCATGCATGAAATGCTCTTTGGTGCCATCACGTTTTATGACTTTAAGTTCGCGCATTTGGACACGTTCAAAAGTAGTGAAACGACCACCGCAATCAGGACATAGACGCCTGCGCCGAATGGATGCACCATCTTCGGCGGGGCGGCTATCTTTTACGATTGTGTCTTCACATGAACAAAACGGGCAGTGCAATTATTATATCCATTAATAAATTGGGAATTTTTTACAAACTTCCTCAACTTCTTGTTTTACTTTAGCTTCTATATCTTTATCACCATCAGCTGATTTGACCAAGCCATCAAGCACTTCGATGATTTTTTCACCAATGAATTCAAACTCAGTGACACCAAATCCACGTGTTGTTCCAGCAGGTGAACCAAGGCGAATACCAGATGTTACCATTGGCGAAGCAGTATCAAACGGAACCCCATTTTTATTGCAAGTCAAACCAACACGCTCAAGCGCTTTTTCAGCATCACGACCAGTTAGACCTTTAGGGCGCAAATCAACCAAAACAACATGTGTATCAGTGCCGCCAGATACCAAATCAAGGCCACCTTCTTTGATTTTTGCCGCCAAAACTTGGGCATTTTTAACAACATTTTGGGCGTATTTTTTAAAATCAGGTTGTAGTGCCTCACCAAATGCAACTGCTTTTGCAGCGATAACATGCATTAACGGCCCACCCTGAATACCTGGAAAGATGGCTGAATTGAATTTTTTACCCAATTCCTCATCATTTGAAAGAATCATACCGCCGCGTGGGCCGCGCAAAGTTTTATGCGTAGTTGTTGTTACAACATGGGCATGGTCAAGTGGGTTTGCATGTGCGCCACCTGCCACAAGACCTGCAAAATGCGCCATATCAACCATTAAATATGCACCAACTTCATCAGCAATCGCGCGGAATTTAGCAAAATCAATTGCACGCGGATATGCAGAACCACCAGCAATAATTAATTTTGGTTTATTCGATTTTGCAATTTCCAAAACTTTATCAAAATTAATCTGATGATCATCTTCGTTTACAGTGTAAGGAACAACATTAAACCACTTACCTGATTGGTTTACTTTTGATCCGTGAGTTAAGTGACCACCAGCAGCCAAATCAAGGCCCATAAAAGTATCACCAGGTTGTAAAAGCGCGTTAAACACCGCCTGATTAGCTTGTGAACCTGAATGCGGTTGCACGTTTACATATTTGCAATTAAAAAGCTTTTTAGCACGTTCACGCGCTAATTCTTCAACCACGTCAACACATTCACAGCCACCATAATAGCGCTTACCAGGATAGCCTTCAGCATATTTATTAGTAAGAACCGAACCTTGAGCCGCCATTACTGCTTTCGAAACAATGTTTTCAGAAGCAATTAGTTCAATTCCATTTGCTTGGCGAATTGCCTCATGCCCGATTGCGTCGAATATTTCCTTGTCAGTAGCTTCTAGTTCGCCAGTGAAAAAGTTCGCAAGATACGAATTACTATACATAAGACTTAACCTTTCAAAAAGCTTCCCTATTTGACAACATCTAAGGGATTTATGGAATTATGTGGCGCTAACTGCCCGAATTTTCATAAAAATGAAAGCGCAAAATTACATTTTTGCATAAAATAATGCTTATTATCGGCATACCTTAGTATTTGAAAAGTTTTTAAAATATAGATTAATACATACTTTTGGGTAATATATTTAAATTCGATATATAAATTCTACATGTTATTAATTTTTCATAGACTTTTTGATTATTTTTTGGTATATGATTGTATCAAGTAAAAATTTTAAATTACAAATAAATAATAATAACAATGTTAATTGCTGAAACTTTTGAAATTCAAGGTTGATTTTGAATTTCTTGGGCTGTAACGTGTATT
>CAZKYS010000009.1:0-13463 GCA_964557085.1 uncultured Caulobacteraceae bacterium | reverse complement strand
AAATGTCACGTCACAAAAACTAAATTACAAAATAAAGGTAAGAACTAATGAGCGAACTTAAATCTGAATCCAAATCTGACTTGTTGGAAATGACAACAAGAATTGTTGCTGCATTTGTTGGTGCAAACCAGATTAATCCTGATGCTATTCCTGGACTTATTTCATCAGTTCAGCGTGCACTTGCTGGCGAGGCTGGAAGCACAATTGACAAAGCGGGCGAAAAACCAAAACCTGCGGTTTCAGTTGCAAAATCTATCACTGAAGATTACATCGTCTGTCTTGAAGATGGTAAAAAACTTAAAATGTTGAAACGTTACTTGCGTTCTAATTACGGTCTTTCACCTGAAGATTATCGTAAACGTTGGGCTTTACCTGCTGATTATCCGATGGTTGCACCAAATTATGCAAAACGTCGATCTGATTTTGCAAAACAAATTGGTCTTGGTCGCGGCGTTCGCGGCTAATAATGGCAAAATTGTAAAATTAAGGGCGGCCATTGGCTGCCCTTTTTTATTGGATTAAGCCATTTTTTCTTAAAACCATTATTAGTTTATTTTTGGCAATCATTGTCTGTGAATATCGCGGTGCATTAGTTGGAGTTACAACGCAAACCTCTGTGCCGCTAATAACGTCAATTGCGGAAACTTTGGTTTGATTCCCAACTTGGATGAATTCGTATATTATTTCACGCGAATCCAATTAATGCATAACCCTATGCAGCAATCGGTAATTGCAACAATTTGAATGCACTAAGCAATTTACCAACCAATTCATCACACATTTCATTTGTATGTAATGGGCTTGGTGTAAAGCGTAAGCGCTCTGTGCCACGTCGAACAGTTGGGAAATTAATTGGCTGAACATAAATACCAAATTCTTCCAATAATAAATCCGAAAGTTGTTTACATTTTGTAGCATCGCCAACCATTAAAGGAACAATATGGCTTGTTGATGTGTCCATTACTGGCAAGCCAGCTTTTGCAAATGCATCTTTTAAATATTGTGCTTGCTGTTGGTGTTTAGCGCGCAAATCACGACCATATTGGGTTTTAAGCATTTTTACACTTTGCAAAGCGCCTGCCGCCAAAACTGGTGCAAGTGAAGTTGTAAAAATAAAGCCCGGCGCAAAAGAGCGAATGGCATCAATAATATCTGATGTTGCGGTAATATAACCGCCCATTATACCAAAGGCTTTACCCAAAGTGCCTTCAATAATATCAAAGCGGTGCATCAAACCTTCACGTTCTGCAACCCCTGCCCCATGTTCACCATAAAGGCCAACCGCATGAACTTCATCAAGATAGGTCATTGCATTAAATTCGTCAGCAAGGTCCAAAAATTCTTTCATTGGCGAAATATCGCCATCCATTGAATAAACGCTTTCAAAAGCGATTACCTTTGGTGCATCTTGCGGCGCGGCCTCTAAAAGGGCACGCAAATGGGAAATATCATTATGTCTAAAAATACGTTTTTCACAGCCAGAACGACGAATACCCTCAATCATAGATGCATGGTTAGATTCATCAGAAAATATAATACATCCTGGTAAAATACGCGCCAAAGTTGCCAAAGTTGCATCATTTGAAACATATCCAGAAGTGAACAAAAGCGCCGCTTCTTTTTTATGTAAATCAGCAAGTTCACGTTCTAATTCAACGTGATAATAAGTTGTACCTGAAATATTGCGTGTGCCACCCGCACCCGCGCCAACATCATCAAGCGCAGTTTTCATTGCATCTATAACTTGTTGGTTTTGACCTTGGCAAAGGTAGTCATTTGAGCACCAAACAACAACTTCTTTATCGCCATCTTCTTTATTCCAGCGTGCATTCGGAAAATCGCCTTGATAGCGGCGTAAGGTAGTGAAAACGCGATATCGACCCTCTTTTTTGATGTCCTCAATCGCGGTTTTAAAAGCCCTATCATAATTCATGCGATATTTGGGGATTGTTCCCCCTCCCTGATTGCCACACATTTACGAATGATGACCTATACACGAACGTATTTTGATTTCACCTAACGCAAAATGTCGCACTTATATTCCTTAGAGACGTTAATTTTGAAATGCAATAAAAAGGGGCATATTTAAAACGAAAGAATATATAAACAAATAGCGCCCTACAATTCTGCGGGCGCATTTGCTTGGGTATGTATTATAAATTAAAGTCGATATTTAATCTGATCGCTCCAGAAGCGTTCAAGGCGCGAAAGTGTTTTGTTAGCGCCTTCAAGGGCATTACAATCAACCCCACCAACTGGATGAACAGTTTTTGCATGGCGTTCGAACATTACATCTAATTGCTCACGCACAGCGCGACCATTTGATGTTAAACGCAATTTTATTTGGCGTTTATCAAATGGTGATTTTTTGCTTTCAACATATTCAAGCTCGTGCAATTTTTTCAAATTGTATGAAACGTTTGAACCAAGATAACAGCCTTTAGCGCGCAATTCGCCCGCCGACCATTCATGTTCGCCAATATTATAAATTAATAATGCTTGCACAGGTGTAAGCTCTTCATGGCCGCATTTATCAAGATCGTCTTTAACAACATCTAACAATTGACGATGCAACCGCTCAACAAGTGAAAGTGCGTTTTTATACACCGAAATTTGTGTGTCATTATCGACTGTTTCGCTAAAGCTACCCCCGATATAATCAGGGATTGCGCCGATCTTAATATTGGCTTTCTCGCCAATCTCTTTTTTAATCGCAACCATATTCATACCCCATGCCAAGTTCTTCGACTTTGGTTCATTTGGGAATGATACTATAAAACTTCTAAAAACTACTTAAGGTGTTGTTTAAACTTGCTTAAGCATATTCAATAAGTCGTTGATAATCATATACTTAACGCATTAACTATTTAGAAATCATAAAAAATTTTAATTTTGAATATTCTAGTAATTTTATTTAGCTTAACAAAATAGATAAAATTTTATTCAAATTTTATTTTGCAAATATGAAATCCCATTATGAAACACGCTTAATAATTAATATTTTAAATTTATGCAGTTTGTAATGCTTTAAATGCAATATCTGGGAAATCACAAAACAATCCATCAATCCCTAATTCTGCAAAAATCCTAATTTCAGCGATTAAGTCGCCGTGTATTGCCATAAATTTTGCACCATTTTTATCACCAATTTGGAACTCATTTGGTAAAAAATAATTTTCCGCCCTAAAAGTCCATGGATGAAGTTTAAGGCCAACTTCGTGCGCATCATTTACAAGGCTTGTTGGTGCAATTGATTTATTATTGGCATCACGTGGCAATATCATGGTTTTTTGCGGGCCAATGCCATAAGCATATTTTGAAATCTCTTTTAGACCTTCTTTATTTGCCATTACTTTATATGAAACAACCCATTTGTCTTGACTATCCCAAGGGCCATCATCTTCTTGCATCAATTGGATTAATTTAACTTTGGTTTTTGTCGATAATTGTTTCAAATTCTGGGTTTCAAAACTTTGAATAAATACCGGCGAATCAAATGAATTTAAACCATATTCATCCAAATGCGCCAACAAAGCATCATCATAATAAAGGCCATTTTTTGCAAAATATGATGGATGTTTGGTTTCAGGATAGACACCAATCTCACGCCCCAATTCTTTTGATTTTTTCTCGCGTAATTGCAAAACCTCATCAAAGGTTGGAATTTCAAATTGATTATCATAATTTGTATTATCATGGCGCAATTGCGGAAGCCTTTCTTTAGCGCGCAATGTTTTTATTTCCGCTAAAGTAAAATCTTCCGTGAACCAACCATTCATGGTTTCGCCATCAACTATTTTAGTTGTTTTTCGATCTGCAAATTCAGGGTGAGATGAAACATTTGTAGTTTCAGAAATATTATTTTCATGGCGGCAAATTAAATGACCATCCTTGGTTAAAACCAAATCAGGCTCAATAAAATCGCAATTTTGCGCAATTGCCAGCTCATAAGATGCCAAAGTATGTTCAGGGCGATAACCAGAAGCGCCGCGATGCGCAATTATAATTGGCTTTTTCATATTATTATTCCCCTGCCCCATTTTTACATTCTGATTTTGTAAATTAGTACAAGCACTAAGACTTAGCGCTGCGATACCACCCATCATTTGGCGTCTTTGTATTTTCATTTCAACTCCATGGGTTAAATTATTCGGCTTTAAACCATGCGTCAATGACATAAATTTGACATTTGCCTATTGAAATAGGTTCAAGTCAGCTTATTGTTAATTGTTTTTATGGGGAAAAAATATGATTGCAAAAGTTTTTAAACGCATTGGCTATATTGGTTTTTGTGCATGCTTTATCCAAACTACATCTTTTGCAAAGCCATTGGAATTTGGTTTAAACAAAACACAAATCAATAGTTTAAATCAAACAATCAATGATAATTTTGACAATATAATAAATAATACAATTGACCTTACCCAAACTGCCGCGCCGCCATTTAAAGAAACAAATCGCGCCAAAAAATTTATGGGTCTATTACAACAAGCTGGCCTTAAAGATGTTGAAATGGATGAAGAAGGCAATGTAATGGGAATTCGCGCGGGTAAAAATAAAGGCCCTTTATTGGTTGTTGCCGCGCATCTTGATACAGTATTTGGCGCCGATACTGATGTAAATGTAAGACGTGATGGAAATCGCCTTTATGCCCCTGGTATTGGCGATGATACGGTTTCTTTGGCAATTATGCTTGAAATAATCAAAGCGATGGATAATGCCAAAATTCAAACCAATTATGATATTTTATTTGTCGGCGATGTCGGCGAAGAAGGCCCAGGCAATCTTCGCGGCGTGCGTTATCTTTTCCAAAAAGGAAAATACAAAGACAGAATCAAATATTTCCTAAGCTTAGAACCAGGTTCTGGTGGCGGTTATGTTGATAGGGCTATTGGTTCAAAAAGATATAAGGTTGAATTTGATGGCCCCGGCGGTCATTCTTTTAGTGATTTTGGAATTGTAAGCCCTGCCTATGCAATGGCTGATGCAATAACAAGATTTTCAAATTATCCCGTGCCTACCAAAGATCAAACTACATTTAATGTTGGCATTATTGAAGGTGGAACATCGGTAAATTCAATTCCACATTCTGTTGCAATGACTGTTGATATGCGTTCTGCATCAAATGTTGAGCTTAATAAAATTTCAGAATATTTCCTTGCGCAATTGCCAATTGCGGTTGAGAATGAAAATTCAAAACGTGCATTAAATCGCGGTAAAATTTCATACAAAGTTACCAATATTGGCGAGCGCGCAAGTGGTTTCACACCAAAAGATAGCTTCATTCAAAAATCAATCATTGAAATCTATAAAGCGAATGGCCTTTCATTAGAAACAAGCGCAAGTTCAACTGATTCCAACATGCCCATGAGCATGGGGATAGAGGCATTAACAATCGGATCAGGCATAAATAGTGATGGCGCACATTCACTTAATGAGTTTATTGAAATTGATAAACCAAATAATGTGAAATCAATTGTGGCAAACATTATGCTAATTAATGTTTTAGCAAATGGAAAATAATTTCAATTCTCTTATAATGTATCATGAGTGAAATTTCAGCAAACCGTTTATTTCCGTTTTCGCGCCCAAGACGTAATCGTAAAGCCGATTGGTCGCGTCGTCTTGTTCGTGAAAAAGAATTATCAATCAATAATTTAATTCTTTCAATGGTTATTCATGACCGTGATGAGCCGCCTGAACCAATTCCATCAATGCCAGGGGTTTTCAGGCATAATCTTGATAGCGCAATAAAAACTGCCATAGAGGCGCAAAATCTTGGCATACCAATGATTGCCGTCTTCCCGCACATTAGCGCATCAAAAAAAGATGATAATGGCAATGAGGCACTTAATCCCGAAGGGATAATTCCAACTTTTGTTTGCGAAGTAAAAAAACACGCGCCAAATATTGGAATTATGTGTGACGTGGCATTGGATCCATACACAATTCATGGGCATGACGGCATAATTGATGATGACGGCTATATGCTTAATGATGAAACCACGCACATGCTTGTGCAGCAGGCTTTATTACAGGCAAGTTGCGGTGCTGATGTTGTTGCGCCATCTGATATGTGTGATGGGCGCATTGGTGAAATTCGGGATGCCTTAGAAGAAAATGGATTTATAAACACCCAAATAATGTCTTATGCCGCAAAATATGCATCGGCATTTTACGGCCCGTACCGTGATGCGATTGGTTCAAAAGGTGCATTAAAGGGTGATAAAAAAACCTATCAAATGGATCCTTTAAATACTGATGAAGCATTACACGAAGTTGCCCTTGATATTGCCGAGGGGGCGGACATGGTAATGGTAAAACCTGGAATGCCATATTTGGATATTTTATCGCGCATTAAATCAGAATTTAAAATGCCAACCTATGCGTTCCAAGTATCGGGTGAATATGCGATGATGGAAGCAGCCATCACCAATGGTTGGCTTGATGGAAATCGTGCAAGAATTGAAGCGCTTCAATGTTTTGTTCGCGCGGGTGCCGATGGAATTATAACTTATTGGGCATTAGAGGCTGCAAAAATTTTAAAAGGTGAAAAATGAAAAACAATATAAAAAATACTTTACTTGCCGTTTTTTTGATTGCTGCATTTCAATCACCATCCATAATTAATGCACAAAATGCAATTCCAAACCCACCAATGGTTGGCGGCGATATTGATGCAAACGGATGTAAACCTTCAACTGGCGCATCATGGTCAAAAGTTTTAAATCGCTGTGTCCGTGTATGGGAAGTTGGGGTTCACCTTCAATCATTTAATGCGCCTTACGATTATCAAAATAATATTATCATTTTCCAAGGCAAAAATCGCCCCGCAGAATTAGTTGGCGCTGATTTCAAGAATATAATCCTTAAACCAAATGGTTCACATAAATGGATTAGCGATGATAAAACTATTATTGCCAAACTTGTTGATTATGATGCCAAAACGATTTCACAAAATAATGCGGCAAATAACAATGTTCCCAAAAATGTTCGCAAAACTATAAAAATTTGGAAGCTTGAAAAAGGTGCAAAGCCAAAACCTATTGGTCAAGCAATTGTGCTTCTTAATAATTAAATTTAGCAAATAAAAACCAACCCTTAACTAATTTGGTGCATTTTAAACAAATCTGTTAAGGGAAATTTGGTTTATGGCCGCAAATCGACCGATTATTGTTAAAAAAGTCAAGAAAATCGCTGGTGGGCATCATGGTGGTGCTTGGAAAGTTGCATATGCCGACTTTGTGACCGCGATGATGGCGTTTTTCCTTTTGATGTGGCTTATCAATACTACTTCACCTGAACAAAAACGCGGTATTGCTGATTATTTTGCCCCTGCGTCTTTATCTGCGTCAACATCTGGCGCGGGTGGTATTTTGGCGGGCACTGCATTGGGTGAAAGCGGGGCAATGCAAAAAGGTTCTGCGCCAATGCTTGATGCACCTTCTGCCCCACAAGAAGAAGCGGCCGCAAAGGCACAAAAAGAAGCCGAAGCACAGGCAAAAGCACAAGAAGAAGCCAATGAATTTCAAATGGCTGAAATGTCTATCCGTCAAGCATTACAAGATTTACCCGAGCTTTCTGAATTATCACATAATATAATTGTTGACCAAACCCCTGAAGGTTTAAGAATCCAATTAGTTGACCAAGAAGGTAAGCCAATGTTTTCACCCGGCTCTGCTGAGCCTAATGAGAATGCAAAGACCTTATTGCGTGCCGCGGCGCGCGTTACTTTGCAATTGCCAAATCAGATTATTATTTCTGGCCATACTGATGCGGCGCCTAATCCTGATGGCGCAAATTCAAATTGGGAATTATCGGCGGCGCGTGCAAATTCTGCACGTAAAGTCCTTATGCAAGCTGGACTTCCAGAAGCGCGAATTTCGCAAATTACAGGCAAAGCAGGCTCTGACCCATTATTCGCAGATGATCCATATCAACCGGCAAACCGCCGTATCGCAATCATTCTTAAGCGCGCCGCACCACCATTACCGGTTAATTCAAGCCTTTAACTTGCATTCAAATGAATTTTTGATAAAGCATAGACATGTCTAGCGATATGTTTCCAAAAGCTGATGATCTTTTTGCCGATAAAAAACTTCGCTTTTATCTTACAAGTCCGCTTGAATGCCCTTACCTTCCCGATAGATTTGAACGCAAATTATTTACCACTCTAAATGACTTAGACGCACATTATCTAAACGAGACCCTAACCCGCGCAGGCTTTAGGAGGTCGCAAAATATCGCATATAGACCTGCATGCGATATGTGCAGCGAATGTGTTTCAATAAGGGTTTTGGTTAAGGATTTTGAATTTAACAAAAATTGGCGCCGCATTTTAAAAATCGGCAAATATATTGAAGCGCAATCAAACTTTCCCGACGCCAATGAAGAAAGATATGCATTAATCAAAAAATACCTTAATGCCCGCCATCTTAACGAAGGTATGAGCGATATGGATGGTGAAGATTTCATAGCCATGCTTGAAGAATGCACCAGCTATACGCGTATAATTGATTATCGTTTAAATCAAAATTGCGAACTTGGTAAAAAAGGTCAATTAATTGCCTGTCTTTTGCTTGATGAATTGAATGATGGAAAATCACTTGTATATTCTTTTTACGACCCTGATTTACAAAAACATTCCATCGGCTCTTATATAATTTTGCACCAAATAGATGACACGAAACAAAGTGAGCGTGATTATTTATATCTTGGATATTTAATAAAAGATTGCCGTAAAATGGCATATAAATCACGCTTCACACCTTATGAGCGCCTTGGTCCACGCGGGTGGGAACGCCAAGATAATGTTGCAATATAGCACTATTTAAATAACGCAATAATTTTTGGTTAAGATTCATTAACCAAATCAAGCCATGAATTTCCTGTGTAAGCCACATTGATTCCATTTAGGCTTTAGGGAGTTTTTTTAAGATGCGCGCAAAATATTATATGGCAGCAGCTTTATTGGCAGTTTTGTCTTCGCCTGTTTTAGCAGAAGGCTATTCATCACCTTGGATTTTCTCTGCTAATCTTGGCACAGAAATTCAAGCATCAGGCAATATTTTAGGCGCAGCAAATTCATCTTCGCTAAATATGAATGCTATTAACGCAAACCTTACAGGTCAGGGTATTATGCACCTTAAAGGTCGTAAATTCTCTGATATGTATTATCCTTCAATTAAAGCATCCGTTGAAGTTCGTTACGCACTTTCAGATTTATCTGAAATTTACGGTTCAATTGGTTATTTAAAAGCGCAAAGTCGTTATATGCGTGACCTTGGCTGCTTGGAACAAGGGGCAAATACTTGTGCGCTTCAATTGCAAGGCCATCTAAAAGATTTAACCCAAATCAGCCTTGAAGCAGGTTATCGTCAATGGTTTGGCACCGGCCTTTTATCTGAAGCAATTAGACCTTATTGGGCAGTTCATGGCGGCCTTACACAAACTGGCGCAATTCATGGTGCATTCTATGCGGGCACAAATGGCCTTGGTCACTGGAAATTGTATGATAAAGGCTATTCAGCAACAATCGGCGCAGATTTAGGTGCATCTTATACTATTTCTGATACTGCAGAATTAGCGGCTGAGGTTGGTGTGCGTTATACTGGAAATCTTAAAAAGCAATCAGGTGATTTGAACGCGCTTGGTCTTGCTGCGGCGCTTGATGATTCGCATTCAATTAGCATTCCTGTTAATCTTCGCTTCCATACTACTTTCTAAATATAAGCAAATATTATTCAAAAGCCCCCATTTGGGGGCTTTTTTATTGGGTTTACACATAAAATTAATCCGAAATTAACCAAAAAACCAATATAAACACCTGACTTTAAGAGGTAGGGATATGCGTATTCGTTCAAGTTTAGTAATCGGCCTAATCGGCAGCATAAGTATAGCATCAATGGCAATGGCAGATGGCGACAACCCATCATGGCATTGGAGTGGTGATCGCACGGCAAAAAAAGTAAGAAAAGCACCTGCTAAAAAGCCTGTTGCTAAACCTGCTTATGTTGCGCCGAAACAAAAGAAAGTTGTTGATTACAACCCACCTGTTCCGCAAACTTATGAACCTGCACCGCAATACCAGCCACCTGCACCTGTATATCAGCCGCCGGTTCAAACATACCAACCACCACCGCCACCTGTGCAGACTTATCAAGCACCTGTACAGAATTATAGCGATGCGAATTCTTCTATGCGCTCATATTCACAGCAAACCTATGTTGCGCCGCCACCACCGCCACCTGTTGCACCAGTTGCTGTTGCCTATGGCGCTTCGCAAAACACTGTCCAAAAACAATCTTCACCATGGGGCTTTGCAGTTTCGGCAGGTGTTGAAAGCTTTGTAGGTGGAAAATTTGTTCAAGCGGCAAATAGTGCAGTATTTGATGGCACAGTATTTAATGCTGCTATGCCTGGCAATGCAAGAATGTATTTAAAGGGTCGTAATTTCGGCGATATTTACAAACCAGCATTACGCACCGCAATTGAAATTCGTCACGCTGCAGGTGAATATAGCGAATATTTTGCAAATCTTTCATACCTAAAAGCGCAATCAAAAAGTAACGTTTTGTTTGGCTGTTATGAATTGCAAACCGCACTTGGAACTTGTGCATCTGAACTTCGTGGCGATGCAACTGATTTAAAACAATATGCATTTGAACTTGGTTATCGCCAATGGTTTGCAGTTGATGGTTTCGCGGGCTTCATGCCATATTATGCGGTTCATGGCGGCATTGTCCACACCGACAAAATCCACCTTAATATGAATGCTGGCGCCAATAGCCTTTATAATTGCTGTTATTATGAAGCAACAAATTCATATACTGCGGGCGGTGAATTGGGCGTATCAAAACGCATCGGAAGCTCTGCTGAATTTGCGGCGGAAATTGGTATTCGCTATACTTCGAAACTTAAAGGTGCGACAAGCACAAACTTTGACCTTGCTGGCCTTGGTTCAATCAATGATAATGCAAGCATTCTTAGTGTTCCTGTTAACCTTCGCTTCCAATCTTCATTCTAAATTTAAAGACATTATAAAAAAGAAAGCCCCCAGAAATGGGGGCTTTTTTATTTCAAAGATACGTTCAAATTTGACGTTATTTAAATTTTCCTGATTTTGAAAATCCGCGTGGAACCATACGCCCAATCGACGCACGACGAAGAACATAATCGCGCCATTCAGGCATTTCACGATTGCGACCCGAACTATCAACCCAAACAAGACCTTCTTCGCCCTTGAATGATAATACATCCAAAGTTCCGCCATCCTTATATGATTGTAATTTAACGCCTTTACCACGTGCCATTACTGGCAATTCTTCGATATTGAAAATCAAAAGTTTGCGATTTTCACCAACAATTGCCACAAAATTCCCAGCGACAGGGGCACAAATTCGCGCCTTTTGTTTGGCATCAAGCGTTAATACATTACGCCCACCACGCTTTTGGCTTAAGAATTCAATTTCATCCATCACAAAGCCATAGCCTTTGGAGGATGCCACAATTCGCTTCTCATTTTCTTTTGGAATGAACATATCCAAAATATCATGTTCTTCTGGCAATTCGATTGAAAGACGAATAGGCTCACCCAAACCCCTACCCGATGGCAATTTATCACCCATAAGCGTAAAGGCACGCCCATCAGTTGCGAATAAAACAATCTTATCAGTTGTCATACATTGCAATGATAGAGCCAATTCATCATCATCTTTGAATTTGACGCTAGATAAATCATCAATTTTGCCCTTAAGCGCACGTATCCAACCGCGTTTTGAAAGCACCACTGTAATCGGTTCTTTCACCACCAAACTTTCAATTGCAAGGGCAGCACCTTTTTCAGGGGCAGTGTCAAAAGTGGTTCTGCGTTTTGCGCTATCGCCCGCTTTGGCAAAGGCATCACGCGTTGCCGATAATTCCTTGCCAACTTTTTTCCATTGTAATTTATCATTATCAAGAAGTTTGTTTAATTCCTCTAATTCTTTTTTGAGGGCTAAATCTTCTTTTATTATTGCTTCTTCTTCTAATTTACGAAGATTTCTTAGACGGGTATCCAAAATTGCATTGGCTTGCACTTCGTTGATATTGAATGCCGCCATCAAAACTGTTTTTGGCTCATCCTCTTCGCGGATAATGCGGATGATTTCATCAAGATTAAGATAGGCAATTAATAAAGCCGCCAAAATTTCAAGGCGCTTTTCGATCTTACCTTTGCGCCATGCCGCACGTTTAACCACCAATTCCTTTTTATAATCAAGGAATGATTTCAAACATTCAACCAAACCCATGATGCGCGGAATGCCATGTTTATCAAGAACGTTTAAATTCATTGAAAACCGATTTTCCAAATCGGTTAAATGGAAAAGACTTTCCATCAATTGCGCAGGTTCAACAGTTTTTGATTTAGGTTCTAAAACAATGCGCATATCTTCGGCAGATTCATCGCGAACATCGGCAAGCAATGGTGCACGCTTGGTTTCAATTAATTCTGCAAGCTTCTCAACCAATTTTGATTTTTGAACCATATAAGGGGTTTCGGTGACAATGATTTGCCATGTCCCGCGCCCCATATCTTCAACCGACCAACGCGCACGGGTTCTTATAGCGCCCTTGCCTGTTTCATATGCATTTTTGATGCTTTCTTTTGGTTCAACAATAATGCCGCCTGTTGGAAAATCTGGCCCCGGTATATAATCCATAATCGCATCAAGCGATAAATCAGCATCATCAATTAATGCCAAACATGCATCAATTAATTCAATTGCATTATGCGGCGGAATATTGGTTGCCATACCAACAGCAATACCCATCGCACCATTTGCCAAAAGATTTGGAAAAGAAGCAGGCAGAACCACAGGTTCCAAATCTTCGCCCGAATAAGTTTCACGGAAATTTACACAATCCTCATCAATGCCTTCAAGCAGCATTGAGCCTGTATTAGTAAGTCTTGCCTCTGTATAACGATAGGCGGCGGCACTATCACCATCAATATTACCAAAATTCCCTTGCCCATCGACAAGTGGGTAACGAACCGAAAAATCCTGTGCAAGGCGAACCATTGTATCGTAAATCGCGCTATCGCCATGCGGGTGGAATTTACCCATAACATCGCCTACGATTTTCGCGCATTTCTTAAAACGCGCATTCGCATCAAGGCCAAGTTCACCCATCGCATGAATAATGCGGCGCTGCACAGGTTTTAAACCATCGCGCACATCGGGTAATGCACGGCTTGTAATGGTTGATAATGCATAAACCAAATATCGGCTTTCAAGCGCGCGATCAAAAGGTTCATCAATAATTTTTTCGTTTTCGTCGTCGATAGTTTTTGTCATTTTAATTTAGAATATCCGAATCAGTTCGGATAATAACGATTTTAGGGCGTTTGGCGATTGAACTAATGCAATTACCCACAGGCTTTAGCCTTTAAATAAAGGGATTTAGCATTATTCTTGCGAATA
>CAZKYS010000008.1:0-39350 GCA_964557085.1 uncultured Caulobacteraceae bacterium | reverse complement strand
GTCATAATCAATCGGGCTTATGATTGTAAGGGCTTTATTATCAATCGCATTGGTTGCATCAAGACGCCCACCAAGACCAGTTTCAAGAAGCAAGTAATCAGCGCCCACACCCGAAAACGCTAAAAAACCCGCCAATGTTTCAGCTTCAAATATTGTAAGTGGGATTTCTTTGGAAATTTCCTGAACAGTTTTTGCATAATGCAAAAGCTTTTCTTCGGAAATTTGCGCGCCCGCAATCACATATCTTTCATGAATTGTCACCAAATGCGGCGATGTATAGATATGGCATTTCTTACCCGCGCTTTCCAAAATTGCGCGCAAAAACGCCAAGGTTGAACCTTTGCCATTTGTCCCTGCAATGTGAATTATTGGCGGCAATTTAAGGTCAAACTTTTTAAGCGCTAATTTCATTCTATCCAAAGAAAGATCAATGACACGCGCAAAGGAATAAAAAATATCGGCAGATGATTGCATTTTTTAGTTTTAAATTGCCTTATGTGTGGTTGCAAGCACACAAGGCAATTTTATTATTTTGATTTCGTTCGATTTTCCCGAACTTATTGCAGTATGCCTATTGCAAACTGACCAAAGGCATACCAAATCTTGCCATTATTAAACTTTAGTGACATTAGGCTATTTAGTCACAAAAAATCCATTAGGGGGCAGTTTTGGCCAAGGAATTAAATCAAACAAGAATGCGCGATTCAAGGATTGTTGCTGCGGCTTGTATCTTATTATTCTTTTTTTCAAAGCCTGTTTTCGCGCATGGAACAATCGCCAATGATATTGTAACTTTCCTTGGTTATCTTTTAATCATGGTTGCAAGTTTTGGGCGCGTTTTTACAACCGTTTTTCTTGGCGGTTATAAAAACGAAAAACTTATTAAAGACGGCCCATTTTCAATGGTTCGCAACCCACTTTATGTGCTTTCATTCATTGGCACTTTGGGCGTTAGTTTCTTGAGTATGCGTATTGGTATTATATTACTTGCACCAATCGCAACTGCGGTTATTTATCATTATCTTGTTAAGCGCGAAGAAGCGTTTTTGCTTGAAACTTTTGGTCAAGAATATCAAGATTATTTGAACCAAGTTCCACGCTTTATCCCTGATTTAAAAAAATATAAATCACCAGAACATATTGAGGCAACACCAGATAGAATCCTTGCATCACTTTATGATGCATTATGGTGGGTTTTAATTGTTCCATTCTTTAGCTTGATGCAAATTTTCGGTTATTAATTTCAGAGAAAGCAATAGTGAAGTTTTTACTTGACTATCCACACCCCTTCAAATAGTGAAGTTAATAGTTCACTATTTGAAGGGGTGTAACATGAAAATTGAACATGACACAATCATAATAAATACTGATTTCAAATGCAGCGTTGAAAAATTATTCAAAGCATTAACCAATGAAGACACAAAAAAGCTTTGGTATAATAAAGATGATAAAGCGCATGATTTGATTGAATTCTCATCAGATATGCAAGTTGGCGGCAAAGAATTTTGCGCAATTGTCTTAAACGAAAAAACCCCAGTTCCTGGTATGCGAATTGATATGTTCGCCGAATGTATGGCGCGCGAAGATAATAAAACTTTGGTCCTTTCATCGCGAATGGAATCGCAAGGCATGCTTTTGTCACTCTCAACGGAAACTTTTCAATTTTCATCAAATGGTGATGGCGCAAGCCTTGAATTTACTTGCCAAGGGACATTTTTTGAAAATTCAGATGGCCCACATATTCGCCGCCAAGGTTGGGAAAGCATGTTTGAATTTTGGAAAGGAATATTATGATTATGGCAATCATAAAAGAAATTCCCATTGATAAAGAAGAAATGGAAAACCTATTTTTTGCAATGGGCGATAAATCAAGGCGCCAAATTATCTATTCACTTATGGAAGAAAGTAAACCTATCAAAGATTTGGCCATCCCCCTTGGAATTACTATAACGGGGGCAACCCAACATATAAAAATTCTTGAAAAAGCCAATATCGTAATAAGCCGAAAAATAGGGCGTGAACGCGTATGCGAATTCAACCCACAAGGCTTTAATATGCTTGAGAATTTTGCCAAATTTTACCGCGAAATGTGGAATAATCGCTTTGATGCTTTGCGTGAAATTGTGGAAAATTAGGCCAGCTTAAAATTTTCAGCCTTTGGAAAAAATTCAATTAATGGCGCCCATTCTTCTTTGTGGTCGCCAACATTATTCGCCATTTTAGGATTGGTAAGTGAACCCTTTGGCGGGATATATGAGCCAATTGAACGTTTTGGGTTTTCGTGCCAATTCAAATTAAAGGCAAAAAATTTCGGAAAATAATATTGGCTTGAATAAGGTAGATTATCATGTATCCACCAAGCCAATTTTTGCCAATCGCCAGTTTTATTAAAGTAATCATAAACTTGCGGGACAATTAAAGTGCAAGATGCACCCGCAAAGCCATATTTATCACGCTCGTCCCAAATATGACCTGCAAAATTATTTTCATTAGAGCCGCACGAATAGCCAGCTTTCCCCATATTTTGCAATTTAGAACCAAAGCCATTCACTTCTTTAGACCTATAACCAGAACGTATGGCAAGCCGCCCAAAAACTTCTTGCAAAGGCTCTAATAAATCTTGGCAAAGGCGTTCACCGGTTTGAATTGCCAAATCAGGATTATCGGGAATATTGGAAAATCCATGGATTGCGGCAATATCCGAATAAAGGAATTCGCGCATAAAAAAATTCTTTGAAAGCCTAACCCTACCAAAATCATTCAATGCGGCGGTAGAGTTTGGCTTTTTCAAATTATGCTGCCTTTTGCACCATCAAGATTGACAATAATTTTCCAAAAGTTGCGCGCAAATCTTTGCGATGCACCACCATATCAACCATGCCATGTTCTTTTAAATATTCAGAACGTTGGAAACCAGGTGGCAGTTTTTGGCGGATTGTTTGTTCAATAACGCGCGGCCCCGCAAAACCGATTAATGCATCAGGTTCGGCAATATGAACATCACCAAGCATTGCATAAGATGCCGTAACCCCGCCCGTTGTTGGATCTGTCAAAAGCACCAAATATGGAAGTTTTTTCTCACGCAATAAATCAATTGCCAATGTTGTGCGCGGCATTTGCATAAGGGATAAAATCCCCTCTTGCATACGCGCACCGCCCGCCGCAGTTACACAAATAAGGGCGCAATTCTTTTCGATTGCGGTTTCGGCAGCTTTAATGAATGCTTCACCCGCTGCCATACCTAATGAGCCGCCCATGAAAGAGAAGTCTTGAACAATAACAACAACATCATGCGCTTTGATTTTACCAAAGCCAATTGTCATACAATCTTTTTTGCCACTATTGGTGCGCGCAGCTTTAAGGCGGTCAATATAGCGTTTGTCATCTTTGAATTTAAGCGGATCTTCAACAACTTCTGGCAATGGAATTTCTTCGTAATTGCCATCATCGAATAAAAACTTAAGGCGCAAATCAGCGCCAATGCGCATGTGGCGACCCGATGGCGTGACCCAAAGCGAAGTTTCCAAATCTGATTTATAAAGCATATCACCAGTATCAGGGCATTTAACCCAAAGATTATCAGGTGTCTCTGTTTTTGGTTTTAAAAGTTTATTGATACCGGGACGAATTCTATCTAACCAGCTCATTAGTTTTCCTTTATTGCAGCAGCACGCATTTTAGCTGCGTATTCTGCTGCTATTTTGGCGCAATCTTGTTTGTTTTGGAAGGCATCATAAACAGTATCAACCAATGCCGCACCAATAACAATGCCATCTGCAAGTTGCGCAGTATCATACGCTGCCTGCTCAGAACGAATACCAAAGCCAATTGCAACCGGTAAACCTGCAGCAGCGCGAACCTTTGCAACCTTATCCTTAATCGCATTTGTATCAATGGCTTTGCCGCCCGTTACACCTGCAACAGAAACATAATAAACAAAACCTTTGACACCCTCTATCACTTTTGGAAGGCGTTTTTCGTCAGTTGTTGGGGTTGCAAGGCGGATAAGGGCAATATCACGCGCATTTAATGCATTTCGAAGTTCTAAATCTTCTTCAGGTGGGGCATCAACCACAATCATGCCATCAACACCCGCATCACTTGCCGATTTGGCAAATTTATCATAGCCCATGCTTTCGATAGGGTTTAAATATCCCATCATTACAAGCGCGGTTTCACTATTTTTTGCGCGAAAATTCTTGGCAATTTCCAAGGTTTTTGCCAATGTCATTTTATTATCAAGGGCGCGAATTGCCGCTTTTTGTATTGATGGCCCATCCGCCATTGGATCTGAGAATGCAAAACCAAGCTCTAGAACATCCGCGCCATTTTTTGCCAATGCATCGATAACCTGTTCAGATATTTCAGGGGTTGGGTCACCCGCCATTGTATATAGAACCAAAGCGGCACGATTCTCATTTTTTGCTTTTTCAAAAGCGTTTGAAATTCTTGAAACTGGCATTATAGTTCAGTCCCCAATGCTTTGGCGATTGTGAAAATATCCTTATCACCGCGCCCTGATAAATTCATTACTACAATGCCGCCTTTGCCAATATCTTGGGCAATTTCACCAATTCTTGCAAGCGCGTGCGCGCTTTCCAAAGCGGGTAAAATACCTTCTAATTTTGCGCAAAGTTGAAAAGCCTCTAAAGCGTCATTGTCCGTTGCCGATAAATATGTGGCGCGTTTTACATCATTCAAGAATGATAATTCAGGGCCAACACCAGGATAATCAAGCCCTGCGGATATCGAATGGGCATCAGTGATTTGACCATCTGCATCTTGTAATAAATAAGTGCGGTTTCCATGAAGAACACCAGGGCGACCACCACGAATTGCGGCGGCGTGTTTATCTGTATCAAGCCCCTCACCTGCGGCCTCAACGCCAATTAATTTGACGCTTTCATCCGCCAAAAACGGATGGAAAATTCCAAGTGCATTTGAACCACCACCAATACATGCAACCACCGCATCAGGAAGGCGACCTTCCATCTCCTGTAATTGCACTTTGGTTTCTTTGCCAATCACACTTTGGAAATCGCGAACCATCGCAGGATATGGATGTGGGCCCGCCGCAGTGCCAATAATATAAAAAGTATCATCAGGGTTTGATACCCAATCGCGCAAAGCCTCATTCATTGCATCTTTAAGGGTTGCAGTGCCAGAATTAACGGGGCGAACTTCTGCACCCAAAAGGCGCATACGAAACACATTTGGGCTTTGGCGTTCAACGTCTTTTGCGCCCATATAAACAACACATGGTAGGCCAAAGCGCGCGCAAACTGTTGCAGTTGCAACGCCATGTTGCCCCGCGCCAGTTTCGGCAATAATTCGGGTTTTCCCCATACGCATGGCAAGAAGGATTTGCCCCATGCAATTATTGATTTTATGCGCGCCAGTATGGTTTAATTCTTCGCGTTTAAAATAAATTTTTGCGCCATTATAATGCTCTGTTAGGCGTTCGGCAAAATAAAGTGGGCTTGGGCGCCCCACAAAATGTTTTAAATATCCATCAAGCTCTTTTTGAAATTCAGGGTCTTTTTTAGTGGCTTCATAGGCTTCATTAAGTGCCAAAATATTTGGCATTAAAGTTTCGGCAACAAAGCGCCCACCAAATTGCCCAAACCGCCCATTGGCGTCAGGATATTGATCCCAATTATTCGCTTGTGTCAAATTACCCTCTTTTTGAATTTTCTATAAAGCACTTGATAAGTTTTGGGTTCTTTATTCCCAAAGAACTTTCAATACCAGAGGAAACATCGACATTGCGCGCATTTGTTGCAGCAATTGCACTAGCCACATTTTCAGGATTAAGCCCGCCCGATAAAAACCAATCAAGATTTTGTGGCAAATCTTTTAATAATGACCAATCAAACGAAACGCCAAAACCGCCAACATTTTGCGCGCCCTTTGGTGGTTTGGCGTCAAATAGAATATATTCAACCTTACCAAAATATTGACGCGCATTTTCAATATCTGCGCCATTTTCAACGCCAATTCCCAAAATGATTTTAAAACCTTGCGCCTTTATTTCATTTATACGGTCTAAATCATCTAATTTATGGATTTGCACATAATCAGGGCTAATTGTGTTTTTTAAATCATTTAAGAATTCATCATCAGGATTAACCAGAACCGCACAGATTTTGATTTCTTGATTAAGGCTTTTGGCAAATTTTGCCAAATTTTTTGCGTCATTAATGGCAATATTACGTGGGCTTTTGTCAAAAAAAACAAAGCCAAGAAAATCGGCGCCATTTTCCACCGCCATGCGAACATTGGCTTCATCTTTTAGGCCGCAGATTTTAACTCGAATCATGGAACATCCCTAACAATCACATAGTGCACCGCTTAAATGATAATCTCGATAATGAATATTTATAAATTCCACAATTTACTGCAGTTAAATTTCGTTTTTGGAAACCACGACCACATCACCACCAACCACCACATTACCACATCACCCACCACCGTTAATAAGGTGAAAAATCTCTGTATTATCAATTTATTACTTGAGATGCTTTGCACAAATATGCGAATTCGAGTATCGAATTATGACAAAGTATATAACAAAATCCGCTGAATCAAATAGAATCTGCTCTTAATTTGACTTAAATAAGTCAAAAATGCACTTGAATATTAAAACATATTTTTGTATCTTTAGGTGTCGATAACTGATGTGGACGGGCGAGCCCTTCCAAAAGGCCAACAGCCCCGTCCACTATCAATCGTAGGGCTCGGCTTCCATCCCCGAGCTCGGATCCATCTTTATTATAACAAGGCATTTTGTAATGGCAAGGTCAGTGGCGAAAGCTATATTGGAAAAGCAAATAGCTTTAAGGCGAAAATTCTGGCCAACGGTTGAAGATACAGACCTTTGGCTTAGAAATGAACGGCAAGGTTTTGCAACCGTGCCAAGAACTTTGCCGATGATTTGTTGCATTATGGACGACCTTTCCAAGGGAAAGCCATTATCATCTACTTATCTGTCACTTTGGTGTCATGTTTTGGATGAAATGTTTTTGGAAATACAGTCTCCTGCGGGAATGGCGTTTGCTTCTGGGTTCGACGGCGAGAGGGCAGTTAGGACCTGGAGAGACCGCATGTCAATTTTAAAAGAATTGGGCTTCATCTGCAGTAAAGATGGGGTCAATGGCGAGTTTTCATACGTCTTATTGTTGAACCCGTATCATGTAATTAGGCGCTTGAAAGCTAATGGCATCGCAGGACTAACTGAGAGGAGATTTAATGAACTTGAAGCTAGAGCTCATTATATAGGTGCGAGCGATATGGATGAAAGCTTGCCAGATGACCCAATCAATAGAAAAATGTAGTCATAATTATCATTTTCCACCGTCACGCGAACATTGGCTTCATCTTTTAGGCCACAGATTTTAACTTTAACCATTATTTTGAACCTAATTAGTTTTTTGCTTTACCATCATATCACGCATTTCACGTAATAAATCATTGGTTATTTTTGCTTGATCCGAAGTATCGGCTTTATAGATTTTGTTTATGATTTTTATCACAGTAAAAACAGCAAAACCAACAATAAGGAATGTAATCATCGTATTTAATACAAGGCCGTATTGTATTGCAACTTCTGAAACCCCCTTTGAATTATCGGCTGCGCGCAAAATCCATTTTAAGTGCGAAAAATCAATTTCATTTCCAAACAAAGATACAAAGGGCATAAAAACATATGAAACAATGGTTTCAATAACTTTTGTAAACGCCCCGCCAACTGCAACACCAACCGCAAGGTCAATGACTTTGCCACGTAAAATAAATTCCTTAAATTCCTGCGCAATTGACATTATCTTCTCCTGAGCCATTTTTTTGCCAATATTAATTTTATATGATTTGCCGTTTAGATAGGCAGCAATATGAAAAAAAACAAATCAAATTTCTTAAAGTCAATTTTGTTATTTTTGACTTCAATAATGATAATTGGCATTTCGATAATTTACTATGCTTTTCAAATTGAACCCAAACAAATAAATATTAGGGAACTTAATGTCAAAAGCGCCTTTTGGCATAATAAACCAATAAAAATAGCGTTTCTAAGCGATATTCACGGCGACCAATTTCACACAAATCCAAAAAGAATAAGCGAAATTATCAACATAGTCTTAAATCAAAAACCAGATATTGTATTTCTGGGTGGCGATTATGCAGGGGCAATGTTTAAAAAATCACATGAACCGGGTTCAAGATATGAAAATAAGACTAATGAAGAAAATGAATATCATTATAAAATAATTTCTTCTTTGAATGACCTTTCCAAAGCGCCACTTGGTGCGTTTGCCATAATGGGCAATCATGATTGTTGGTGGTCATGCGAGCATACAAGAAACGCATTCGCAAAAACCCAAATAAAATTCCTTGAAAACCAAAATTATCACATAAATAATTTAGGCTATGATTTTTATATAATTGGACTTGAAGATAGGCAGACGCAAAAACCTGATTTTAACAAAGCAAGTATCGGCATTCCCAATTCATCTGATATTATCACTTTAGAACATAATCCAAGCCTATTTAAATCAAGCTATCCCTATACAAAAATAATGTTTTCAGGTCACACGCACGGTGGACAAGTAAGGTTTCCATTCATTGGCGCGCCAGTTCAAGCCAGTAGTTTCACAGAAGAAACCATGAAAGGAATTGTCACCAAAGATAAAAGCAATTTGGTAATTTCCTCTGGTGTTGGTGAAACTGGTCTTCCAATTCGATTGGGTGTTCCGCCAGAAATTTTAATCGTAAATCTAACAAGTTTATAATTTATTTTAACTTGAATAAAATACAATATAAATGCAACCAAAAGTCGTAAACAATGCGAAATTCATAGATTCTATAATAATGTTTAATCTATGAAGGAATGCAAAATGTACGAGGTTTTTGGCGTACAAAATTATAACCCATCTGAAACAATTTATGATGGCGCAAATGGAAAAATTCCAGTTGCACAAAGCACATTATATCTTTCTGAAAATTCTGTTTCTGCGTGGGCTTTAATTGAAGAAATAATAAATTGGACCAATCAAAAATTCACCAAATCAAATGGCCAGAATGATGATATTCCCATATCCGCGCTTCAATTATATTGCGCTAGTCATTATTATTATTACATACGTGACGTTGGTCATTATGCTTTTATAAAAGCTACTTATAATAAATCTGATGAAATATGGCCTTATACTCTTGCCGGCTTTTTAAACATGGGCGCAATTGAATATATAGAAGTTTTTCAGCAAATGGTTGATTGGGCGGCGCACAATATTGACGATGATTGCAATACAGAAAATAGCATGGCCTTCATCGAAGAATTAGAAAGCCTAGACTATAAATTTGAGGCCTTAAACTTAATGAACCCATATTGTGAAATCGCAACAGAATGGATTAAAACATGGGACAATATTGATATTATTCCCGATAGTTTAAGCGGTATAACACCTCATGTTGTAAATGCCGCATAATTAGAAGCTGATTTCGTTTGCGCTGCATTGCAGCAATCATTATGTTAGTTTCTTATGAAACTAGCTACATTAAAAAACGGGCGTGATGGGCAATTAGTTTTGGTATCGCGCGATTTACATTATTACACCGACGCAAGCCTTATTGCACCTACATTACAATATGCATTGGACAATTGGGCAAAATGCGAACCCGAGCTTAGGGCACTTGCCGAATCGCTTGAACATAATGCCCTTCCACAAGAAAGATTTCATGAACGTGACGCACATTCACCATTACCGCGCGCCTATCATTGGGCCGATGGTTCTGCCTATGTAAATCACGTTGAATTGGTGCGCAAAGCGCGCAATGCGACCCTTCCCGATAGTTTTTGGCATGACCCATTAATGTATCAAGGTGGTTCGGATGATTTTTCACCACCTCGTTCGCCAATATATTTAAAAGATGAAGCGTGGGGTTGTGACCTTGAGGGGGAAATTGCGGTAATTACTGATGATGTGCCGCAAGGTATTGATGCAAAATCTGCGCTTTCGCATATTAAATTAATTGTTCTTGTTAATGATGTTTCATTGCGTAATCTTATTCCCGATGAATTGGCAAAGGGCTTTGGCTTTTATCAATCAAAACCTGCAAGTGCGTTTTCACCTGTTGCAATAACCCCTGATGAATTGGGTGATAAATGGGTTGATGGCAAATTGCACATGCCGCTTTTTGTTGAAATCGATGACAAGCCATTTGGTAAGGCCAATGCAGGCATTGATATGGTTTTTGATTTTGGTCAATTAATCGCCCATGCCGCAAAAACCCGCAACCTTTGCGCTGGTTCAATCATTGGCTCTGGCACTGTATCAAACAAAGGATCAGATGGCGGCGCAGGTTTACCAATATCACAAGGCGGTGTTGGCTATTCTTGTATTGCCGAACAAAGATGTATTGAGATGATTAATACGGGCAAATCAACCACTGATTTCCTTAAATTTGGTCAAAAAGTGCGCATTTTCATGGAAGATGAAAAAGGCCATTCAATTTTTGGCGCCATCGAGCAAAAAGTTGAAAAATTATAGATAATAAAGCAATGACTTATATTACTAAGTTATCTATTTAAGACCTTTTATCATGCTTGCAAAATAGCAAAATACCAACTATTTGGTGCTTATACGCTACACGCTCTGGGGAGGCATAAGGCAATAAAATGGACAATAATCGTAAAAGCTTTACCGACCAAGAAGCATTGGATTTTCATAAATTTCCAACGCCTGGTAAAATTGCAATCACGCCGTCAAAACCAATGGCGACACAACGTGATTTATCACTTGCCTATTCCCCTGGTGTTGCGGTTCCTGTTTTGGCAATCGCAAAAGATGAAAATCTTGCTTATGATTACACATCAAAGGGTAATTTGGTTGCGGTTATTTCAAACGGCACGGCGATTTTGGGTCTTGGCAATCTTGGTGCACTTGCATCAAAACCTGTTATGGAAGGTAAATCAGTTTTATTCAAACGCTTTGCCGATTTGGATTCAATAGATATCGAACTTTCAACCGAAGACCCGAATGAAATTATTTCAACCGTAAAAAACATTGCCTGCACATTTGGTGGTATTAATCTTGAGGATATCAAATCCCCTGAATGCTTCGTAATCGAAAGCACATTAAAAGAGCTTTGTGATATTCCGGTTTTCCACGATGACCAACACGGAACGGCAATTATTGCGGCGGCGGGCTTAATCAATGCCTGTGAAGTTACTGGTCGTAAATTAGAAGATATTAAAGTTGCGGTTTCTGGCGCGGGTGCGGCGGGGCTTTCATGTATTTCACTTATCAAAAGCCTTGGCGTAAAACATGAAAACGTGATTGTTTGTGACCGCGATGGTGTAGTTTATCAAGGGCGCACAAATGGCATGGATCAGTTTAAATCTGCCCATGCAATAAAAACCGATAAACGCACCCTTGCCGAGGCGATTGATGGCGCGGATTGCTTCCTTGGATTATCTGCCAAAGGCGCAGTAAGTAAGGAAATGGTTGCCACAATGGCGCCAAATCCAATTATTTTTGCAATGGCAAACCCTGACCCTGAAATCACGCCAGAAGAAATTAAAGAAGTGCGTGATGATGCGATTATTGCAACTGGGCGTTCTGATTATCCGAACCAAGTGAATAATGTGCTTGGCTTCCCTTATATTTTCCGTGGCGCATTGGATGTTCGTGCGCGCACTATTAATGAAGAAATGAAAATTGCCGCCGCAAAAGCACTTGCGGCACTTGCACGCGAAGATGTGCCAGACGAAGTAATGGCGGCATATCATGGGCGTCAGCTTAAATTTGGGCGCGAATATATTATTCCAACCCCGTTTGACCCGCGCCTCATTTCACACGTCCCACCTGCGGTTGCGCAAGCGGCGATGGATACGGGCGTTGCACGCAAAACAATTGACGATATGCAAGCCTATATTAACAAACTTGCACAACGCCTTGACCCAACTGCAAGCTTTATGCAGCGTATGCAAAATAATGTTCGCGCCAATCCAAAACGAATTGTTTTCTGCGAGGGCGAAGATCCAGCAGTTATTCGCGCGGCAATTCAATTCCAACAATTGGAACTTGGAAAATCAATTCTTATTGGGCGCGAAGAATTAATTCATCGCAACATGAAATTGGTCGGCATTGACCCTGCGGATGTTGATATCACAATCGATAATGCAAGACTTTCAGAGCGTAATGAGGATTATACACAATTCCTATATAATCGCCTGCAACGTCAAGGTTATTTGGCGCGTGATTGCCAACGTATGGTCAATAATGATCGTAATATTTTTGGCGCATGTATGGTTGCAATGGATGATGCAGACGGTCTTGTAACTGGCGTTACACGTACTGCGCACCAAGCACTTCTTGAAGTTAAACGCGCAATCGACCATGCAAGAAGGCAGCGCCCAATTGGCGTTTCCATGATGATTGCCAAACACCAAACCCTTTTCATTGCCGATACTTCGGTAAATGAAATGCCAGAGGCACAGGATTTGGCGCAAATCGCCATCGAGGCCGCAGGATGCGCAAAACGCCTTGGCTTTACGCCGCGCGTGGCTTTTGTTGCATTCTCTACATTCGGTCGCCCAATGGGTGAACGTTCGCAAAAATGCCGCGATGCAGTTGCCCTTTTGGATGAGCGTGACGATATCGATTTCGAATATGAAGGCGAAATGTCGGTTGATGTTGCACTTGATGAAGATGCACGCAAACTTTATCCATTCTCAAGGCTTACCGGCCCTGCGAATGTTTTGGTTATGCCTGCTATCCATTCTGCGCATATTGCAACCAAGTTGATGGAAACATTGGGTGAAGCAACTGTTATTGGGCCAATGATTGTTGGCTTGAAAAAATCGGTTCAGATTTGCTCGCTTGGTGCGCCGGTTTCAGAAATACTAACCTCTGCAACATTGGCGGCTTATAACGTTAATTCATAATTTTCGTTTTTGACTTTTTTATTGCCGCATTTATAATATATATTGTTAGTATATATTATTAGGGTTAAAATGCGGCATATAAAATTTTTGCTAATTATTATTTCAACATTTTTTGCAAGCAAAGCTTTTGCGCAATGCCGCGTTGGTTCTGGCCCTGATATGGGTGACGGAATTCCGTATTGTTCAGATATTTCACCACAAGCCACACAATCATATTCACCAATTTGGGAGGATCGTTGGGGGGCAATTGCTATCGACCCCAATGTAAACAAAGGCGGGTTTGGCACTGCTGAAAATATGCAATCAAAAAAAGTTGCGGAGAAACACGCTTTGAAACAGTGCATGAATAGTGGAGGTACAAAAACGTGCAAAATAGAAGTTTCTTATTATAACCAATGCGCAGTAATTGCTTGGGGTGATGATAATTATCATTGGGCAAGAGCAGAATTTATTGAATTAGCATCTGAAATGGCACTAGAAGGGTGTTCAAAAGATACTCAGAATTGCAAAATTTTTTACTCAAATTGCAATTATCCAGTTCGAGTTAGATGATTAAACAAAATTTTGAATGCTTGACTTTTTGTTGCCGCAATTTCAACCTACATTGTCCCAATAGGAAATTGCGCATGAAAAATTTTTTGAAAAAAACCTCGCTTTTGGCACTAATTATTTCGCCTTTTGTTTCGCATTTGGCATTCGCGCAAACGGCAACAATACAAAAGCCACAAAATAATTGGAATCTAAATGAAACTGATTTCAACCAATTATATGATTGGGATTTGGTTGAAAAAGATGGTGGTTGTAAACGCACACCTGAATTTGTTGATGCCGCCAAGAAAAATGATGCAGTCGCAAGCCTATTAGCGGGCATTTGCCATCGCCGTGGTCTTAATGCGCCATATTCAACCAAAATTGCACGTGAATATTATAAGAAAGCTTCCGACCTTGGCCTTGCTTATGCCACTGTAAACCTTGCCGAAGCCTATGAATTTGGTTTTGGCGGGCCACGCGATATGAAAGAAGCTTATCGGCTTTTCAAACAAGCAGGTGATAAAGGTAATGTTTTTGGTGCACTTTATGCCGCGGACTTACAAATCAAGGGTGACGGAACAAATAAAGATGTAAAACAAGGTCTTGAAACTATCAAAAACCTTGCCGATAAAAATAATCGAATTGCCATAAATACTTACGGAAATTATCTTGTTGATGGCAAATATATTACCCGCGACGCAAAACTTGCCAAAGAAATGCTTGAAAAAGCGCAATCGCTTGGTGAAAATACTGCAACAATTGCCCTTGCCAACGCCTATTTTAGCGGAAGCATTTTCGAGCAAGACGAAAAAAAAGCACTTGAATATTTTAAAACTGCCGCAAAGAATAATGACCCATTTGGTATGTATAATTATGGAAATGTCCTTGTTATAGGAATTGGTGAAACTGAAGACAAAACACACGGACAAGAATTAATTAAAAAAGCCGCCGATTTAGGCGATGATTTTGCCCGTGTTGCCTATGCTTCATCACTAATAAGCGGCGAAAATGGCGTAAAAAAAGATGAAAAACTAGGGCTTAAAATTCTTGAAGAAGCTATTGCAAACGATGATACTTTTGCAATGAATATATTAGCATCTATGTATTATTCGGGCGAATATTTGCCAAAAAACATCGACAAATCCCTTGCGCTTTATAAATCTGCGATAGAGCGCGGTGATGACGAAGCAATGGTCTATAGCGCCGATATTTACCTTGAAAATAAAGAAGATAAGGCCAAAGTAAAACTTGGAATTGGAATGCTAAAGGCGGCAATTGCCAAAGATAATAATACTGCGCGCACCCATTATGCAATGTTATTGATGGATGGTGACTTGGTTGAAAAAGATGAAGCCGGGGCACAAAAATTATTGGAACAAGCGGCCCTTGAAAATGATAGTGATGCAATGTTTGTTCTTGGTAATTATCTTACCGCCAAAGAAAGCCTAAGCGCGAAAGCGCGTGGAATTGGCTGGCTTGAAAAATCGGCAAGCCTTCATAATAATGGTGGAATGTTATTTTATGGCGCCTCCCTAATCGCGCAAATGGACGGCGGCGGCAATGAATTAAAGGGCCTTGAGCTTGTAAAAAAAGTTGCAAAATCCAACAGCATTTTCGCCGAAGACGCCCGCAATTTGCTTCTTGAAATATCAACCAACCAATGCCCAGAAGGCGACAAACGCCCAGAGTGTCAGTCGATTTAGATTAATATGCAATATTGACAATTACATGCCTTATAGTAACCATAAGTAATTAGTGGTTATTGCAGGTAATAATATATGAATAAGTGCATCATTTCTTTATTACTTATATTTATTTATAATAATGCGTTTGCACAAACTGCAGAAACTCCTAATGAAAAATTAAATGGTCAAGCAAGAAAATGGAATTTATCAATTGATGATTTAAACTCTTTAGCAGAATGGGAAATCTTAAAGAAAGCTGGTGGATGCAAAAGAATTAAAGAATTCGAAATTGAAGCTAAGAAAAGCGACGCTATAGCAAACAAATTGGCTGGCGATTGCTATTATAATGGATTGGGCGGGGTATATTCTACAAAAATTAGTTTTCAATATTACAATGCTGCAAAAAACCTGGGGCTAATGCGTGCCTATGTTAACCTAGGTGAGCAATATGAAAATGGCATTGGCATAAAAATAAACCCTATAGAAGCATACAAATTATATGCTTATGCAGCACAAAACGGGGCACTAATCGCGCTTCCATATAAATGGAAAATGCAATTATGGGGTAACGGCACAAAAGAAGATATCCCAGGTGCCCTAGAGGAAATAAAAAAATATGCCCAAAAAGGAAATCCAATCGCGCAAAATTACTATGGCAGATTGTTAGCTACTGGCAAAATTATTCCCAAAGACCCCTCATTGGCGCGTGAAATGCTAGATAAAGCTGACGAAGCAGGAAACTCTTGGGCGCGACTTACAAAAGCAAATCTATACAGAATTAATGATATTTACGACCGCGATATAAAAAAATCTGAAGAACTTTACTTATCTGCTGCCGAAAGCGGCAATTCAAAAGCTATGTATGAGTATGCGACGGCAATTGGTTTTGGGTATGATGAGAAATATAGAATTCAAGAAGCGATATCTTGGCTAAAAAAAGCCGCAGAAGCAGGAAACCGCGAGGCAAAAACTATCCTCGCTATTGAAATGATACATGGCTATAATATGCCACAAGACAAAGAAAAAGGTATTAAAATATTTAAAGATGAAATAGCTAATGGCAATAAGCATGCCATGAAAGAATTTGCTTGGCTTTATGCCGAAGGTTATTTCATTCCTTTAAATGTTGATAAAGCTATAGAATTAAATAAAATGGCAATCGCGCAAGATGATGACAGTGAAGCCAAACTTAATATCGCGCAAATACTACTTAGACATAGACCCCAAAAAGATTCGGCAATTGCAATTAAATATCTTAAGTCAGCAGTTGAAGACGATAATGTTTATGCAAAAGAAACCTATGGAATAATTTTAATCGAAGGTGATCTTGTCAAAAAAGACGAAACCCTTGGTGAAAAACTCCTAACTGAATCTGCAAATCAATATAATGGCTCTGCAATGCATTATTTAGGTGTGTGGCTCCGAAACAAAGATAGTATGAGCGCCAAAGCACGCGGACTAATATGGCTTGAAAAGGGCGCAAATACGGGTAATTTTGGTGCAATGTTTGATTACGGCTTGGCGCTTTATAATGGTGAAGATGGCGGCGGAAACGAAGAAAGAGGGCTTGAGTTAATTAAGGCTGCGGCAAATAGTTATGATGAAATTGCTGAAACAGCGAAAAAGAAATTGCAACGAATAGCAACTGAAAAATGCAATCAAGACCCTGATGATAAAGAGTGTAAATCCATATAAATAGATGATATTTTATTTAATTTTCATCGCCGCCTGCCGTGCAAATTGCAATGTCACGGCTTTGCGTCTTGGGGCGCTTAATGGGGTTTTTGTGGCGGGGCGGATTATTTGGCCGCCAAATGTGTCGCAAATGAAATAGCCTACATCTTGCGGGATTAATTCGATTGGAAAATCTTGTGACACTGCGAAATAGAATTGGTCACAATAATCCTTATATTCGTGCCATTTATTGTCGGATTTGAAATCTTCTATCCCTGATTTCACCTCTATGATAATTATTTCACCCTTTTCACTAATGCCACAAATATCGGCGCGGCGCCCAATTTTAAGTGTAAATTCCAAAATCGCCGCATAACCCAAATCATAAAGCGCCCGCATAGCACCTTGGGTAATTTCAATTGTTTTATCGGGTCGTTTTAGGTTTTGCATTGATTTATTAAAACGGTCTTCTTGGGAATTTTCAAGATTTGTAATAAAATCCTACGCCCGTGCTTGACGCAGCGTATATAAAACATTGCAATTTCCCTTTATTTTCACCCCCGCCCCTTGACTCTTGGGCTTAAATTTTGTCTAAGCGCGCTTCATTTCGGGGAAACCTGATTAATGGGCGGTGCAGCTCGGCCATTTTAAAGTATTGCATGGGCAATACCCGACGCGCCAAAATAGGATAAATATGTCTAAACGTCATAATGCTAAATATAAAATCGACCGCCGTATGGGTGAAAACATTTGGGGTCGTCCTAAATCACCTGTAAACAAACGCTCTTATAAACCTGGTCAACACGGCCCAACTGGTCGCGCTGGCAAACCTTCTGACTTTGGTTTGCAACTTCGTGCAAAACAAAAACTTAAAGGTTATTATGGTTCAATTTCTGAGAAGCATTTTGCTGGTCTTTATGAAGAAGCTGATCGTATCAAAGGCAATACTGCAGAGAACCTAATCGGTCTTTTGGAATCACGCCTTGATGCTGTTGTTTATCGTTCTAAATTCGTGCCAACTGTATTTGCGGCACGCCAATTTGTGAACCATGGTCACGTTACTGTAAACGGTAAAAAAGTGAATATTCCTTCTTACCGCGTTAAAGTTGGTGATGTTGTTGAAGTTAAACAAAAATCACGCTCTATGGCGCTTGTTCTTGAAGCTCTTGAATCTGCTGAACGCGATGTTCCTGATTATATCGAGCTTGATGCAGGCCACATGAAAGCAACCTTCCTTCGTATTCCTGAATTGTCAGACGTTCCTTACGCTTGCACAATGGAACCGAATTTGGTTGTCGAGTATTACGCATCTTAATCGACGCAATATTCAAAAGAATTCAAAGCCCCAGTCGAATGACTGGGGCTTTTTTATTTTATAAAACTATAAAAAAATATAAATAATACTTTACCACTGTAATTGACTAACAAGTAATTCTTAAATATAAATTTTTAAATACGTTATAATATAAAGGAATTTTTAAATGGCGTGGGATGGAAAGAAAATTTTAGCTCTTAGCAATGAAATAAAGGGGAACAATAAAACATTATATGATTTTATGCTTATAGAAGGAGAAGAAGTGAATTTTGAGTATAAAAGCTTTAGAGACTGCTTAATTTTCACAACTCACAGGTTAATAATAATAGATGTACAAGGAATTACTGGAAAGAAGAAGGAGTTTATGTCTCTTAACTACAATAAGCTAACATCTTTTTCTATTGAAACGGCTGGGACATTTGATTTAGACTCAGAACTGAAACTATGGGCTTCTGGACTTGGCATGATAGAATTTGGCTTCACTAAAAACTCCAATATTTTGCAACTAGTGAAATTTTTAAGTAAAAATACTATTTAGCAAAAAACCCCGCAATTTCTTGCGGGGTTTTGTTTATAATGTTTTTTCAACAATTATCTTCTGTCGCCCATAAAGCGAAGTAGCATTGTGAACAGGTTGATGAAATCAAGATAAAGTTCCAATGCGCCATAAGATGTTGCAACTGACATTGCAGTTTCATTGCCACCTAATTGGTAATAAGTAGTTTTAAGTTTTTGCGTGTCATAAGCGGTAAGACCAGCAAAAATCAAAATACCAATACCTGAAATAATAAGGCTCATCATGCCACTTTTAAGAATGAAAACATTCACCAACGACGCAATGATAAGGCCAAAAAGTGCCATGAACAAAAACGTTCCAAAGCCTGATAAATCTTTTTTAGTTGTATAACCATAAAGGCTTAATGCGCCAAAAGTTGCCGCAGTAACAAAGAATGTTGTTGCCAATGACTGACCTGTATAAACAAGCGCAAGAACACCCATTCCAAGGCCAATTAATGAAACAATTGTCCAATATAAAATTCCCGCACCAGTTTTTGACGGATTACGCATCAAAAAGCCAGTTCCAAGCAAAATAACCATTGGTGCAAACGCAACAATCATTCCAAGGCCAGTATAGCCAGTAATATAACCATCTTGTGTGTTAAACAATAAATCACGAACCGCAGGGACAAAGGCCGCCGCATAAGCAAGCACGCCAGATAATACCAAGCCAAGACCCATTTTATTATAAACGCCAAGCATAAAAGAACGAAGGCCCTGATCAACCGACATATCCATAGTGCCGTTTACAGCGCCATATTGATAATTAGGATTAAAGTCGTTCATATTTTTTCCTTCCAAAATAACGTTTCACTTATAGTGGCACGTTTCTCTATATATCGCAATGAGTTTGCATTTTTTCAATATCGCGTTAAATGAATTATGCAAAAATAAACATAAATATTCTGCAAGGTTACAAATGCTACAATTATATTCTTTTTCGCAATCTTCGGCGTCATATCGTGTGCGTATTGCCTTGGCTTTGAAGGGGCGTGAATATGAAGTTATGGGCGTGAATTTGATTGAAAACGCCCACCAAAGCGAAGAATATAAAAATCTTAATCCGCAAGGGCGTGTTCCATATTTGATTGATGGCGAAAATGGCCTCGCGCAATCTTTGGCGATTATTGAATATTTGGAAGAAAAATATCCAAATCCATCGCTTTTCCCAAAAGATATTATTGCGCGCCAAAAAAGCCGCGCCTTTGCCCATGCGATTGCGGCCGATATTTTCCCACTACAAAACCTTTCAACCCGCCGCAAAGTTGGTGAAGATTTTGGGCAAAGCGTTGAAGATCAGGCCAAATGGTCGGCATTTTGGATTGCGCGTGGTTTTACTGGCCTTGAAAAAGAATTGCAAAACAACCCGCCCAAAACCGAATTTTTGTTTGCCGACTATCCAACGATTGCCGATATTTGCCTTGTTCCGCAATGGAATAATGCCGTGCGTTATGGGGTTGATTTATCGCAATTTCCAATTCTTGAAAGCTTTGATAAAAAAGCCCGCAATCATATTGCCTTCAAATCAACCGCACCAGATACCCAAAAATGAACCTATCACTCGAAGAATATTTACCATATAGATTGGCGGTGACATCCGCTAAAGTTTCAGGGCTTATTGCAAAAGCCTATGAAACACGATTTGGTTTGACCATTCCGCAATGGCGCTTGCTTGCAGTTTTGAATGAACATGCGCCATTATCGCAGCAAGATTTGGTAAATCGCACATTGATGGACAAAGTGAATGTTTCACGCACAGTTTCATCATTAATCACCCGCGGCCTTGTTACAAAAAAATCCCAAGACAATGATAAAAGGTTCCAATCACTAACCCTTACCAAAGAAGGCCAAAGCGTGGTTGACGAAATCATCCCTGTTGCCAAAGAGCTTGAAAACTCATTACTTGGCACGTTTTCAAAAGAGGAAATACTCTCACTCGATGGCCTTTTGCGCGCGCTTTGGACACGCGTGGATGAAATTCAAAAATAATAGTTGCAAATGAAACTAATTTATTATATCTCCCTTTTCGTGATAAAAGGGAGAATATTTTAATGGCTGATTTGTTTGAAAACCCGCTTAATACTGATGGTTTTGAATTTGTTGAATTTACGGGGCCAAACCCTGCTGAAATTTTGGCGAAATTAAAAACGCTTGGTTTTGTAATTGCGGGAAAACATAAAACCAAAGATGTTTTAAGATTAAAACAAGGCGAAATAAATTTCATCCTTAATATGGAAAGCCAAGGCCAACCAAGTGAATTTGGCAAACTTCATGGTCAAAGCGCCAATGCAATGGCATTTCGCGTAAAAGACGCAGCTTTCGCCCTTGTAGAAGCTGCAAAACGCGGCGCCGAAATTGTCGAACGCAAAAAAGGCCCGCTTGAACTTGATATTCCATGTATCAAAGGCATTGGCGGTTCATACGTTTATCTTGTTGATAGATATGGCGATAAATCAATTTATGACATTGACTTTGACCCCGTTGAAAATGCCGCCCAAGAAGAAGTAGCACACAGCCTTGGCTTCACTTATATCGACCATTTAACCCACAATGTTTACAAGGGTGATATGGAAAAATGGGCGAATTTTTATGAAAACGTCTTTAATTTCCGCGAAATCCGCTATTTTGATATTGAAGGAAAAGTTTCAGGTCTAACCTCAAAAGCCATGACATCGCCATGCGGCAAAATTCGTATTCCAATAAATGAATCAAAAGGTGTTGAAGGCGTAAAAGATCAAATCGCTGAATATCTTGAAAAATATAATGGCGAGGGCATTCAACACATCGCCCTTGGAACCGATGATTTAATCGCATCCGTTGATGGTTTACGAAAAAATGGCGTTGAGCTTCAAGATACAATTGAAACCTATTATGATTTAATCGACAAACGCCTCCCTGGGCATGGTGAAAATATTGCAGAATTAAAAAAACGCCGCATTCTTATCGATGGTGCACCATCAGAGGGGCAAGGGCTTTTGTTACAGATTTTCTCTAATGAAATGCTTGGCCCAATTTTCTTTGAATTCATTCAACGCAAAGGTAATGAGGGTTTTGGCGAAGGTAATTTCCGTGCTTTATTTGAATCAATTGAACTTGACCAAATCCGCCGTGGTGTTTTGAAGGATGAAACCAATGCTGCCTAGTTTGCAAAAAATCCACCATGTTGCCTATCGCTGCATCAATGCCAAAGAGACGGTTGAATTTTATCAAAAAGTTTTGGGTATGGATTTTCAATTGGCAATTTCCGAAGATTATGTTCCATCAACTGGCGAACATGACCCCTATATGCACATTTTCCTTGATGCAGGTGGCGGCAATGTTTTGGCATTTTTTGAATTACCAAAACACCCCGAAATGGGTTTTGATCCCAATTCACCAAAATGGGTGCAGCATATTGCATTCGCGGTAAAAGATTATGATGCCTTAATGGCGGCGAAAGCCCATGTGGAGAGTTTTGGTATTGAGGTTATTGGCCCAACCAATCACACAATTTTCAAAAGCATTTATTTCTTTGACCCAAATGGTCATCGCCTTGAACTTGCCGCCGATTGTGCAACACAAGAACAAATGGCGGAACTAAAACGCGTTGCCCCAATCATGATCGATGAATGGAACGAAACCAAAATCGCCCCAAAACACGCGGCATGGCTTCATGAAAACTAAACAAAAACCCGCCAATCGGCGGGTTTTTAAACTGCGGCAAAGCCGCGAGGGCGTGAATTTGGGCTTTAGCTTATATATTGCGTTCCATTGATTGCGATGGTTGCGCCATTGATAAATCCTTTATCTTCTACCAAAAACACAACAACACGGCCAATTTCTTCGGCTTCGCCCAAACGGCCTGATGGAATTTGTGCAACGATTTTTTGCAAAACCTCAGGGGCAATTGCGGTTACCATCTCGGTTGCGATATAGCCAGGTGCAATACAATTAACCGTAATACCTTTGCTTGCGCCTTCTTGTGCCAATGCCTTGGTAAAGCCAATAACGCCCGCTTTTGCAGACGAATAATTCACCTGTCCCGCTTGACCTTTTTGACCATTAATTGATGAGATGTTCACAATGCGCCCATAGCCACGCTCGCGCATGCCTTCGATAACGGGGCGTGTGCAGTTGAAAAGGCTATCTAAATCTGTTGCGATAACATCGCGCCATTGTTCTGGCTTCATTTTGTGGAAGAAGCCATCGCGCGTAATACCCGCATTATTGATTAAAACTTCAACAGGGCCAAAGTCTGCTTCGATTTGTTTGATTGCCGCACTTGATGATTCATAATCAGAAACATCAAATTTAATAACATTAATTCCTGTTTCGGCTTTGAATGCATTTGCCGCTTCATCATTACCTGCGTATGATGCAACAACGTCAAAGCCTGCTGCTTTCAAAGATGTTGAAATTGCAGCGCCAATTCCGCGCGTTCCACCCGTTACCAAAGCTACTTTACCCATTTTTTCCTCCCGATGCTGTTTTTCAGCTTAATGTTTTTGTGAAGGTGCATTGGGTAAAAATCAATAGAACAAAAGTATATTTCCCTTGGGTTATGGGAAAAAAAATTTTGCACTGCATCAAAAATGAAACAGTTTAGGGTCAGGACCTAGTTTTTCGGCTTTACCTTTGCTAGGCGCGCATCAACTTGTTTTTGTGATTCAAGGCCAAAAGTTACAGTTTCTTGTGGCGTTAATTCAATTAACGCAGAAATCGTACATTCATTTTTGTCCATTCTGTCAATACCAAGCAATTTAAAGCGGCTAAATTTATCAATCGAACCGCCATGATAATCATAAGGTATGATTCCCATCGCAGAAGATGGATCACCCATGCCAAAACATGTTAAAGGCGCACGATACCAACGCCCAAAGCCCGTATTTAGATATAAAATATCATCATGCCCTTCGCGCTTTACCGCAAATCCATCAATTTGGCTTGCAAAGGCGATTGTTCCATTTTCGCGCCCTGCAAAAGCATCTTCTTTTACTGGTGTAGTATCATTTTTTCCAACCGGCTCGGTTGCAGCGACAAAGAACATTAAACTTGATAGTAACATCTCAAATCTCCATGCAATAATGATACAAAAAACAACGCCAAATTTCCACTTAATTTCCTGTTAGGTGGCGATAAAGACCAAATTACAAAAACAATAAGTTTTTTCTTCATACTTTGCGCTATGTGCCATTGAAATACACCAAATAATTGTATATTGCAGCGCAAAACTTTTAATATTCGGAGGGTTTTGAATATGGCTCGTAAAAAGATTGCGCTTATTGGCGCGGGTATGATTGGCGGCACTTTGGCACATATTTGTGCACGTGAAGAATTGGGCGATGTAATATTGTTCGACATCGCAGAAGGCACGCCACAAGGTAAAGCACTTGATTTAGCCGAAGCATCAACAACCTTCGACAAAGACGTAAACCTTAAAGGCGCAAATTCATATGCCGATATCGCGGGCGCTGATGTTTGCATCGTAACCGCAGGTGTTCCACGTAAACCAGGTATGAGCCGTGACGACCTTATCGGTATCAATCTAAAAGTTATGAAAGCGGTTGGTGAAGGTATTAAACAATATGCACCAAACGCATTTGTAATTTGTATCACTAACCCACTTGATGCGATGGTTTGGGCACTTCGTGAATTTTCTGGCCTTCCGCACAATATGGTGTGCGGCATGGCGGGCGTTCTTGATAGCGCGCGCTTCAACTGGTTCCTTGCGGAGCATTTTGGCGTTTCAATCGAAGATATTCACGCATGGACACTTGGTGGTCATGGTGATGACATGGTTCCAATGGTTCGTTATTCAACCGTTGGCGGTTTGCCGCTTCCTGTATTGGTTGAAAAAGGTGAAATCACCCAAGAACAATTGGACGCAATCGTAAAACGCACACGCGGCGGCGGCGGCGAAATTGTTGCTTTGCTTAAAACAGGCTCTGCTTATTATGCACCTGCTGAAAGCGCGATTGTTATGGCAAAATCATTCTTGCAAGACAAAAAACGCGCCCTTCCTGTTGCTGCATATTGCGATGGCGTATATGGTCAAAAAGGCATTTATGTTGGCGTTCCAACCATCATTGGTGCCGGCGGCGTAGAAAAAATCATCGAATTCCCAATGGACGCAGGCGAAACCGAAATGTTCGGCAAATCTGTTGAAGCAGTTCAAGGCTTGCTTGCTGCTTGTAAAGAGATTGAGCCAAGCTTGGCATAATTAAAATTTTTAAAAGACAACGTTTTAAAAACTTTGGACACAATATAAAAAAATCCCACCAAGTTTTGGTGGGATTTTTTTGCATTAATATAAAGAATATTGAAGTCATAAATTTTATAAATATTATTAGCAAAAAAACGGCAGACACAAAAAGTAATCCTGCATTGCAAAAATAATGCTATAATCCCCCAATCAAAACCAAATGATAGCATTTGATAGCATTTTGGCGTGATTAGCGCGCCCTATTTTTGTCAAAATTTGGAAATATGTGTCAATTATCAATAATTTAGGGTGTGTTATGAAGTTTATTAAATTTATCATTGCTTTGGTTTTGGTTTTTGCCTCGCCTGCTTTGGCTGAAACTACTCAAAAATCGGCGCGTGAAACGATTGAAAAATATTATGTGGCAATTGATAAGCATAATTATCGCAAGGCTTTTGAGCTTTGGGAAAAGGATGAAAGCGGTAAGGTAAATATTAAAGGGCAGAATTATAAAGATTTCAAACTTGGCTTTGCCAATACACGCTCTGCCAAGGTTGAAATTATTGATGTGGGCGAAATTGATGCCGGAATGGGGCATGTTTATATTCAAGTTAAAGTTCATGTCACCGCGCGTGATTTTAAGAACACACTTAAATATTACGACGGCACGTATGATTTACGCGCAAGGTCACACACCTTCGCCCCAACCGATTGGAAGATTAGTAATGCAACTTTAGAAAAGGCGAAAAATTAACTTCGCCATTTCAACTTTGTCGGTTCAATTGGGTTTTTGAAATCACGGCCTTCATTTTTGGCATCGCGCCATTCTTTTTTAAGCCGTTGATACCATTTGGCTTGAACATCAATATCATCAATCCAAAGCATTGCTTTTTGATGCTTTAAACCAAGATTTTGCAAATCAACCATTGTGCCATCTTGATTAAGGAAGGTTTCCGCCAAATATGGCAAAATTGGCAGCATTAAATTCAAAAGCGGCGCTTTATCCCAATAGGTAAACTGAACAATCAAAGTTTCATTTTCAGTTTGCGGCAATAGGCAAGTTAAGGTGAAAAACTGGCTTTTGCCATTTTCCACAACTTCCCACCTATAACCCGGAAGCATAAAACGAATTTCAGTGGTTACATCATCACCAAAAATCCATTTATAAGCCACACTATTGCCAGATGGCCTATGACGTTCAATTGCCCAACCAAGATTTTGCGGAACGAATTGTTTTTCTTTGACTTTAAGACCCACAGATGGCGGGCGCCACCACCATTGATTATGCACAAAACCAACATGCGCAGGATCCATTAATCCAACAACCGCATTATCCATAGTAGCATTGAAAACTTGGGAAACCACAAATTTCGGCTTTTCAGCGCGAATACCAATATCAGGCGGCGTAATCGGCGCATCCCCCGTAAAACGCGGATTGGAGGAGACATAGACAAAAACAATGCCATTGGCTTCATGGGTTGGATAATGGCGAACTTTTACCTTTGCAGGATCATAAGGATTACCATCAACCAAACTTGGCATATGTTGACAAACACCATCAACACCAAAACGCCAACCATGATACGGGCATTCAACCACAGGATTACCCTCATGGTCCATCTGCTTACCTGCCGATAATGGCACAAGGCGATGGGGGCAAATATCGCGCATGGCAAAAACCTTGCCCGCCTTGGTGCGCCCAAATAAAACAGGATCCCCCAAAACCATGCGGCGAATATGTTTGCCAGATTTTAATTCGCTTGATTGCGCACCAAAATACCAAATATCACGCAAAAGGCCGTCATTCTGATTGGTTTCAATTGTATCAATAGTTTTGTTGTCTGATGTCATAGTGTGGTTTTAATCATTTTTTACCACATTGCAAATGCGACAAAATATAAAATAATTTATTCAATCGTTTAACTCAATCAAATGAGGAAATTCTAATGATTTTATAGACGCATTTTCGATAATAATATTTATATCATTAATCTCACTATTCCTTTTTTCACCATCAGGAAGCTTCTTTGTTTTTTCCAAAAGAATCCTACAAGCTTTAATATTACTTTCATTCAGACATGATTTTTTTATAACTGAATCATATTGCTTACTTTCTGGATTTCCAAATAAAATCGTATATTGAAAACAAGCTTGGTAATGGTTTTGACACGCGATTATAAAATATTCATTGACCAAATTGCTTTCGTTTGATGCCAAATTAGCTTTTGAAAGCGCTAGGGCAAGGCCATAACAACCTTCTGACAATTTCAAATTGCATGATTTTTGAAAATACTTTTGCGCTAATGATTTTGAGGATTTTGAAGATACACCATTCCAATGTATCGCCCCAATATCATAACATGAAGCGGCATCATTCAATTCGCAACCTTTTGAAAAACTATCAAAAGCAGCTTCATAGTCTATTTCATTTTGCTTTAGCTTCGCCTTATATACTACAAGTAAGTTACATGATTTTGCGTGCCCTTGGTTACAAGCATATTCTAAATTTGATAGTTTTCTTTCGCTTTGTGGTTCTTCAACACTATAATTAAGCATACGATTTTTTGCTGACCAATAACAAAAATCAAATACATTTTGTCTACAAAACTTATCAACAATATCTTGTTCTATTTCACCCTGAGGTCGGTCATCTTCATAATAGCTTTTCACAAGGACAAGATTTTCGACCGTCGAATAATAACATGAAGGCATAAAATCCATTTTACAGGCAGAATAAATTTTTGAAATGCCTTTTTTAAACTCTTCATCAATTTCACTGGCCTCAAGTATTTTTCCCAAATTATGGCAATCAACTGGGCTATTTAAAATGCATGCTTTTTCAAAATCTTCAGCATATGAATAAGCTGACTTTTTGCGGGAAATATATTTCTTTGAAGCAGCTTCACAATTTTTAAAAAGTGAATTTTTACATACAATACTTCTTGATTGAATGCTTAATTCGTTATTGAAGCCTTCTAAAAAACCGCCATAAATTATATATCCATTTAAATAAAACAAGTCACCAAGAATTTTACAAGAGTGTTGGAAATGTAAAAAACACGACTTGGATAAAACTTCCTCTAAGTCTTTATCATCTTTATTATTTTGATCAGATTTTGAAAGCTTCAAATCTGCGACTAATGCACAACCTAAACCATCATTTAGATCGCATGACTTTGAATATATTTTATTAGCAAGACCCTCATCTTTAGGGCCGCCCTCAGAATATTGATACATTTGCCCTGCATAATTACAAGCAATTGCGTCATTCTGTGAGCATAATGAATCAAATGACAATCTTGCTTCTTTATATTTTTTTTCCAAATATAATTTACGCCCAGCAATTAACTCAATACTCAATTGGTTTTCTGGATAATTACCCCAAATCATTTCCCCTTTGGCAAAGGCAGGGGCGGGATTTATGAAGACTGAAAGAAATAAAATACAAAGAAAACTAAATTTAAAGCAAAGTTTTTTACAATGCCCCTCAAATAGCATTATAATTCTGTAAAAAAAACTTTTGTAAAATGATATATTAGACATACTTATTTATAGCTTATATAGAAACAAAATAAACTATAAATAAAGCATTACACTAATTATAAAAACTTACCTCTTTATCATTTAAGCAAAATGTCAATTAACTATATTAAGGTCAGGGCGCGTATAAATCATCGAGAATTTAAGCGCCAAATTGCCAATATTGCTTATCATAAAGCCGTTGGTCTTTGGTATTAAAACTCCTGAACCTTCTTCGACATAAATTTCATTATTATCTATTGTGACAATACCCTCACCAATTTCAAAGCGAAGAAATCTATCAAAAATAGAATTGGCATCTAATTTTATTTCTTGCGCTTTCTCTAAGGTCATAATTTCAATTCGAAAATTGTCACCTTTAAAAAGGGTTTTTCGAAAATTATTATTTTCCAAAGTTTGGCGCGCAATATCAATTGCCAAACCAGCCATTTTCCACTCCTTAGAAGCGAAGTTGCAACAAGCAACTTAAACACACACAAAAGATTTATAGCAAAAATAAATCTATAAATAATTTTATGGCTCGAAGGCATTTTACTACAATTTAGTGAAAAATATACATATTAACCTAATAAATCTTCTAAAAAGAAGGCGGACAAATCAGCGCGTCCAGATAGTCCTGATTTTTGATAAATAATTGTTGCTTGGGCGCGGGTGGTTTTTTCATTTGTTCCACGAATATTTGCAATTTCGCGTAATGAAAGGCCCTTTAAAAGCATAAAGGCGATTTCCTTTTCTGCCGCACTTAGTCCCCAATCATTTAATTGGCGCGCTATTTCGACAGAAAGGCCAGTAATATGAATTTGCGCCCTTTTGCGCCATTCATTTGTGGCTTCTTCTTGGGCAACAAGTTTAATTTGGGTTTGTTCAAGATTTTTCTTCAACCTGAAACTTCCCCTAAGTAAAATAAAGACGCCTGATAATGCAATTAATGCCATTAATGCTTCAAATCCAAGGTGCAAAATACCACCACCATGAATGAAGTCGTCACGTAAATCAGCCAAAAGGAAAATCACAATCGCCAATAGGGCAATAAGGATTATCAGGCGTTCTTTATTCTTCATTTTACAAACTAATCCTTATCTTTTTCGCCGCGTTCACCTTTTTCGCCTTTTTCATTTTGCTCTTCTTTTTCACGTTTTTCGTGTTCGGCTTTTTCGTTTTCTAATATCCCTTTACCATTCGCATCAAGCACTTGGTTATTTTTGTTCATCAAATTGGGTGCGACAGAATTAATATTTCCATCTTTTTGATTATATTCCATGCGTTCAGCTTTTTCATCTTCTTCGTCTTCTTCACGCTCGCCACCTTTGGCATTTTTGCCATCATGGTCTTTATGTTCTTCGCCCTCTTCGCCCTCTTCGCCTTCTGCATCTTCATTTTCACCAAGAACAAGTGTTTGTGCGCCAAGTTGGAAAGTTTTAGCCTGCGGATTATAGTTTGAGCTTAATGCAAAAGCTGCGCCGCCAATTAAAGTAATGAATAATGCGGCAACCCATGCAAGACTATTTGGAATTCCGGTTTCACCCGCAACCGAATTTTTATGACCAGAAAGCATGGCAATGCCCAATGGTTCGTGTTTAGTCGCTGTATGGAAAATTATGCCAACAATATGTAATGCGGCAATTATTGCAAAAATTGTTGCCAATGTTTCGTGAATTTCTTTTACATTATGCATTTGATCGCGCGATGTTGCGGTCAACATCATATATCCAGTTACAGGAATAATAAGCGCAATCAACATCATTGTAATAGCGGCAAATGATGAAGCAGGGTTACGACCAATCGTTCTTGGGAAATTGCCTTTGAAATATTCAATCAAACCCATTGGATTTAATTTGAATGAATTAAAGCGCGCATATTTTGAACCAACAAAGCCCCATATAATTCGTAAAACCACGGCAATCGCCATCATTGCGCCAAAAAACATATGAAGCGGATAAAGCGCGCCTTCATCATCTGTAAATTTGCCAATCGAAAAAGCGCCAACAAATCCAAAAGCAAAAAGCCAATGAAAAATTCGTGTGGGTAAATCAAATACTAAAGTGGTTGAATTATCTTTATTCATTTGTATCTCCTGTGATAATTCATTCTGCCCTTTAAAATATTATTCGCATCGGACATAAGCCCCATTCAAAGCAATAATATGAAGAATGCGGCATTTGCCGCAAATATCCCCCTAATAAAATTGTGGGCTATTATAGCGCATTGAATTGCAAGGAAGGTTTGATATTGAAGCTTTATGGAAAATATTGAACATGAAAACAAAGCACGCGAACAATTAATCGCGCACGCAAATTCAATTGGGGTTACACCTGAATTCATTTCAGATTTGGTTGACGAATTTTATTCGCGCGTTCGCAAACACCCAAGCCTTGGCCCAATTTTTAACAATAAAATTGAGGATTGGGAGGGGCATATTTATAAATTAAAACATTTTTGGGCAAGTGTTTGCCTTCATTCAGGCACTTATTCAGGTCGCCCAATGCCAGCGCACATGGCGCTCAAGAATGTTGAACCGTTCCATTTTGTGCAATGGCTTGAATTATTTGAACAAACCCTTACCGAACTTGCGCCAAATTATGATGTGGTTGAATATTTTATGGAACGCGCCAATCGAATTGGGCAATCCCTAAGTCTTGGCATGTTTTATAGACCATAAATTTAGCTTGCTTTTGGAATTTCTAAACCACGCTGTACGGCGGGGCGTTTAAGCCATACCTCAAGCACACGCGCAACATTTTTGAAATTATCAAATTCAACCAAATCGCCTGCGCCATAAAAGCCTATTAAGTTTCTTATCCATCCAAAAATTGCAATATCGGCAATCGAATATTCGCCCATAATCCAATCACGCCCTTCAAGGCGTTTATCTAAAACACCAAGCAGGCGTTTTGATTCACTGACATAGCGTTCCAGTGGTCTTTTATCTTCGATTTCCTTGCCATCGAATTTATAGAAATAACCAATTTGACCAAACATTGGGCCAATTGATGCCATTTGGAAAAACACCCATTGCAAAGCTTCATAATGCGCATTTGCATCTTTGGGCAAAAACTTACCTGTTTTTTGTGCTAAATAATAAAGGATTGCACCCGATTCCCATAATTCCAAAGGTGCCCCATTTGGTCCATTCGGATCAATGATTGCAGGGATTTTGCCATTGGGATTTAAAGAACGAAATGCTTCTGACTTTGTGCCATTTTCGGAAAAATCAATATAATGGGCATCATATTCAATTCCCAATTCTTCAAGCATAATCGACACTTTCACACCATTTGGCGTGGCAAGCGAATATAATTGAATGGCATTCGGGTTTTGGGGTGGCCATTTTTTTGTAATTGGGAAATTTGATAAATCTGACATTTCGTCCTCCTATACTTTTAATATAGGTCAGGCTTTTATTAATTCAATATTCCCGAACTAAGGAATTTTATCACCGATCAACAAAGCACGCGCAAATTTCATTGGCGGCGAACCAAACGATAAAACACCATCATGGTATTTCTTCAAATTAAATGCCGCGCCTTGTTTGGCTTTGTAAATTTCGCGGGTTTCATAATGTTCCAAAAATCCAACAAAATATGTTGATAATTGGGTATAAGATAATTGTGCACGTCGCCATTTACCCCTCGCCTCGCTTTCTTCTTGGAATGCGGTTTGGGTAAGAAGTTTCATCATTTCTTCTTCTGTCATGCCTTCGCAATGAATTGCTTGGTCAATAAGGGCATTGGTTATAGTGCGAAGATAAACTTTTAATTGCGTCAATTTATAAAGTGGGTCATCAGATTTAAAGCCCTGTTCGACCATTACGCGTTCGGCATAAACCGCCCAACCTTCGATAAAGGAGCCAGACGATAAAACCGCCCGCAAAATACTTTTGCATGAATTGGCGTGGAATAATTGAACATAATGCCCCGGCATGGCTTCATGGACGGCAATATCTTGAATGCCGCGCATATTATATTCTTTTAAGAATGAATCTGATTTTGCATCATCCCAATCATCAGGGACAGGCGAAACCGCGTAATAAGTTGCCAAATTTTTATCAAGTGGCCCCGGACTATCGCAATATGCAACCGCATAACCGCGTTGGAATTCAGGCATAAGGATTACTTTTACTGGCCCATCGGGCAAAGTGATAAAATCTTTTTCTTGAACAAATTTACGCGCAATTTCGGTCATCTTTGTTGCGGTTTCAACCAATTCATTGCGTTTTGGGCGCTCTGAAGCCGCTAAATCAAGGGCGTATTTTATTATTGCTTGTTCTTGCTCTGGTGTTGGATTATTTGGTGCATCGTTTCGATTAAGTGCGGTTTTTGCAATTTCATACATTTGCCCACGAACTTTTTTAATCTCTTCTAATGCGCGCTTTTTAATATCTTGGCGTGTCAGGTTTGACATTAATGAAAACGATAATGTCTTATCAAATATTTTCGCCCCAACCCTAAAATCACCCTTGGCATTTGGAAGCAGGGTTTCATCAATCCATTTTTTATGATTATCAAGCGCTGCCTTCACAAGTTTCAATGAAGTTTCATAATCGATATTGGAATTCATATTATCCATTTTTTCAATTATTGGATAAACCATTTCTTTGAAGGTTTGCTCTATCCCCAAAAATTGCGCGGCATAGGTTTTCGCATAATTTGGCGGCACTTTTGACGGTATAATTTGCGCGCGCATATCTTCAAGAATTTTCGGGACTTTCCGATAACGGCGCATAGAATTAAAGGCACGAATATTGGCAGGTGCAAATTCGCGCGCCATAAGATTATAAACCGCGCCGCCCGCAACACTATGATAATAAAGCGGGTTCCATTCCCATTCTTTGACTTCTTCCAAACTAAAAATTGTTGATTTTAATGAATTTTCCAAAATTGCATAATCAACCTGATTATCGCGTGAAAGTTTGGCGCGGTTAATTTTACCAAGTTTTGCCAAGGTATTTTTATTAAATACCAATTGTGCTGCACGGCCTTTGGCGCTTAAATCATCGACTTGGTAATCAAACCTATGATCACCAATTTGTGTTGCTTGAACAGGCGAAAGCCTAAGATAATTATCAAGCCACCATGCGCTTAGCTTTGCAAATTCCTTATCGGCTGCGCTTTGGCTTGCGGCATTTGCCGCCCCTGCAACCAATGGTAAAGTTGAAAATATCCCAATATTAAGTGCGCGGCGCGTGATTTCCATATTCCAGAATCCTTGTTTTTGAGGATATGAACACGATTTTTGAAATTAATCCATTATTTTTACTGAAACTTACAGGGCTTATGACTTTTAAAATAATATAAAAATCGCTAAAGCACACACGGAAACAATTATACGGATAAAAGCAATGAACACCCAAAATGAAACCGAAAAAAAGCCACGCCCAACAAGGGTTTTTTCAGGTGTGCAACCAACGGCAAATATTCATTTGGGAAATTACCTTGGCGCGATTAAACGCTTTGTTTCTGTGCAACATGAAATGGAAAGCCTGTTTTGCGTTGTCGATTTACATGCCATAACGGTTCCACAAGACCCAAAAATGTTAAAGGCGCAAACCCGTGAAGTTGCGGCGGCATATTTGGCGGCGGGAATTGACCCAAAAAAATCAATTATTTTCGTTCAGTCAAATGTATCGGCACATGCCGAACTTGCATGGGTTTTAAATTGTGTTGCGCGCATGGGCTGGTTAGAGCGTATGACGCAATTCAAGGACAAAGCGGGCGAAAATTCGGAACGTATGTCGGTTGGTTTATTTGATTATCCAGTTTTGATGGCAGCTGATATTTTGACCTATAAGGCAACCCATGTTCCTGTTGGTGATGATCAAAAACAACACCTTGAACTTGCGCGCGATATTGCCCAAAAATTTAACACCGATTTCAAAGCCAAAGGCTTTTTCCCAAGCCCAGAACCTTTAATCGGCGGCCCTGCATCGCGTGTTATGAATCTGCAAGATGGCACAAAAAAAATGTCAAAATCTGACCCTGCCGATTTATCACGTATCAATCTTACCGATGATACTGATACAATTGTTCGCAAATTAAAAAAGGCGCGCACCGATCAATTCCCAATGCCTGAAACTTTGGATGAATTAAAATCGCGCCCTGAGGTTGATAATTTGGTGGGTATTTATGCGGCAATGGCAGAAACCACGAAAGAAGCGGTCGTAGGCCAATTTGCAGGGCAAGGTTTTGGTGCGTTCAAACCTGCATTGGCGGACTTGGCAGTTGAAAAACTTGCCCCAATTACCGAACATATGCGCCGCCTTATGGGTAATACGACCGAAATTGACGCCATCCTAAAAGATGGCGCAGATAGAGCAAACGCAATTGCACAACCAATCTTGAAGCAAGTCAAAGAGATTGTTGGTTTTTGGGGTTAAACTAAACAAAGCTGCGCAAAACTTCCAAAAATTGCGCGCCATATTTTTCCAATTTTTGCGCACCGACACCTGAAATTTCGGCGAATTCATCCAATGTTTGTGGCCTTGCATTTGCCATTTCTTGCAAAGTCTTGTCATGAAAAATAATATAGGGCGGCATATTGGCTTCGATTGCAAGTTCGCGACGTTTTGCCTTTAATTGTTCAAATAAATTTTGGTTTTCATCGTTTAGAATTGGTGTGGCTTTTGATTTTGCGGCGCGTTTTTCCTTGCGGCTTGGCGCAGCTTTAAGCATGATATTTGATTTTGATTTTAGGAAATCAAGGCCATCATCAGTAATTGAAATACCACCATTTTCAGATGAAACATGAAGATAATTAAGCGCGATTAATTGGCGATAAATACTTTGCCATTCGGCCTTTTTTAATTCCGCTCCAATTCCAAAAGTGCTTATTTTATCGTGGCCAAAGTCAATAATTCTATCATTATCTTTACCAGTTAGAACATCAATTAAATAACCGGCGCCAAATCTTTGACCTGTGCGATAGACGTTTGAAATCGCCTTTTGCGCAGAAATTGTGGCATCATAAGTTTTGGGTGGGTTTTGGCAATTATCGCAATAGCCACATGGTTTTGCCAATTGTCCAAAATATTCAAGCAAGATTTGGCGGCGGCATTTTGCGCTTTCACATAGTCCGATAAAAGCATTTAATTTTGCGTGTTCAATGCGCTTTTGTGTATCGGGTGAATTGGTATCATCAATAAAATTACGAAGCATCGCAATATCGGAAACCCCATAAAGCAAAAGTGCATCCGCCTTTTCGCCATCACGCCCCGCGCGCCCGGTTTCTTGATAATAGGCCTCGATATTCTTTGGGATATTAGCATGAATTACAAAGCGCACATCGGGCTTATCAATTCCCATGCCGAAAGCGATTGTGGCGCACATTATGATGTTTTCTTCACGCAAAAATTGCGCCTGATTGCGCTCACGCACTTTTGGCGAAAGACCCGCATGATATGGCAGGGCATTATAGCCAATTTCACATAGCCAATCTGCCATATCCTCAACATTCTTGCGTGATAGGCAATATATTATTCCACTATTACCATGATGGCGGGTTTTTAGGAATTGGGTTATTTGCGCTTTTGAATTATCTTTGGCAATTATTTCATAAAAAATATTTGGTCTATCAAAACCCGTTATAAAATGCTGCCCATTTTCAAGGTTTAGTTTTTGGATAATGTCTTTGCGCGTTGGTTCATCGGCGGTCGCCGTAAGGGCAATGCGCGGCACATTTGGAAAGCGCGTGGCAAGAATTTCAAGCCCTTGATAGGATGGTCTAAAATCATGGCCCCATTGGGAAATACAATGGGCTTCATCAATTGCAAAAAGCGCGATTGGCAATTTATCAAGCGCATTTAAAAACCCGCCCATCAAAACACGTTCGGGCGCAACATAAAGCATATCTAATTCATTATTTTGGATTTTATCGAAAATCGAATTTACTTCATCATTTGAAATGCTTGAATTAATTGTTGCCGCGCGTATGCCCAATTGCAAAAGCGCATCCACCTGATCTTGCATAAGCGCAATAAGGGGGGAGATTATAATTCCAATCCCATCGCGAATTAAAGACGGAATTTGATAACAAAGGGATTTACCACCGCCTGTTGGCATAATAACAAGCGCGTTCTTACCCTTTAATACGCAATCAATTATTTCATCTTGCGGCGCACGAAAATTTTCATAGCCATAGATTTTATTTAATATTTTAAGCGCTTGGTTCATTGTGCCACATTTCATAATTTGCCTGTTTGCGTCAACTATTATCACCCATTGCGAAAAGTCTGTTTCAATATTTTTAAATATCGGGTAAAAGGAATTCAAATTTTTAGGGGTCAATTATGAGTATTGGACAAAATCTTCGCCTACTTGGAAGTAAGGTCAAAAACATGTTTACTTTTGGCAAGAAAGGCGATGAATTTGCAACAACTGATGCCGCACCTGCTGCGGCTGGTGCGTCTGCACCTGCACCAAAAGAAAAGAAAAAATTCAATTTTAAATCATTGGGCATTTTTCTTTTGTTCATGATTGTCCCGCTTTATTATATTGTTGGTTCACTTGTAACCCACCGCATCAATGATGATTTAAACTTCAAAGTTGGAACACCGCAAGCGGGTAAATCAATCACGGTTGAAGTTATGGCGGGCTTGATTGACCGCGAAGTCAATAAAACAAAATGGTCACCTAATATTCAGGCTTTTGAACCGGCGGCGCTTTTGCGAATTGGCGGGAATATGGTGAATTTCCAAACTGGTATTGTGCGCTCTTTAGCAACTGTTACGTTTGAAATGGAAAGCCGCCTTGCACGTGTTCGCGGCACTTCATCAGAAGACCCTGATATGGCGGCGGCACGCCAAGGCCTATCACGTTCTGCCGACACTTGGCTTTGGGCGGGCGCTGATGGCGAATATCGCAAAGCCCATGACGCACTTATCCGCTATAATAACCGCCTTGCTAATGGGCAGGCAGTTTTTGAAGTGCGCGCCGATAACCTTCAAGGAGTTTTGGATAGAATTGCACTTGATTTAGGCGGCATATCTGACAATTTGGAAAACCAAGTTCTTACTGGTCGTAAAATGTTTATCGATACGCGTGCCGATAAAGTATTTTATTATTCAAAAGGCCAAGCCTACGCATATTTCATAATATTGCGCGCTTTACGTGAAGATTATCGTTCTGTCCTTCAAGAGCGTCATGTGGAAAAATTATATGATGCAATGCTTGCTGACCTTGCGCTTGCTGCGGATATGAAGCCTTTAATCGTTCAAAATGCAAATACAGACGGCGCAATTTTGCCAAACCACTTGGCTGGTGAAGGTTTTTATATCTTACGTTCACGCGCAAAATTACGTGAAATCACTGATATTTTGTTGAAATAATATGCAACGCAAACTTCTGTGCATCGCCGACAATAGTAGTGAAAGCAAAACCGCAGTTTTGTTTGCGGCAAAACGAGCGGCACTTAATGGCTCTCAGCTGGTGATTTTGCGGGTCATTGAACCGCCTGAAAATTCACTATTAAGCACAATTGGCGATGCAATCATCGATGATTTACGCCTTGAGGCTTTGGATAAATTGCAATCGTTTCATAAATTGGCAAAAGAAAGCGCGGGAATTGATGCACAAATCATCATACGTGAGGGTGATTTATCGCGCGAAATAAGCAATTTGATTGATGAGGATACGGAAATCAAAACCTTATTCTTGGCAACATCATCGGCAAAATCTGGCCCTGGCCCAATTTTAAGCGCGGCAACACGCGGCGCATTGATTTTGGGCAAAAGGCGGGTTGGGATTATGATTATTCCCGCTGGCCTTAATGATGATGAAATCCTTGAACTTGCAGGGTAAATGCAAATAAATTGCGTAATTTCCTTGTATTTTACTCAAGAATTATCCATATAGGGTTTGGAGACTTATTATGTTTATTCAAACCGAAGCAACCCCAAACCCTGCCACATTAAAATTCATTCCTGGGCGTGATGTTTATAAAGAAGGAACGCTTGAATTTAATAATCGCGGCGCGGCGGATTTTTCGCCATTTGCACAAAGTCTTTTTAATATCGAAGGCGTTAAATCTGTCATGTTTGGTGATGATTTCATTGCAATAACCAAAAACTCAAACATCGAATGGCATCATTTAAAGCCCGAGGTTTTGGGCGCAATCATGGATGGCTTTGTTGCTAATATGCCAATTTTTATTGGCACAAAGGATGAATATAAACCTGCCCCTAAATATGATGGCGATACTGCACTTGTGGTTGCTGAAATTGAAGAATTATTATTAACCCGCGTTCGCCCCGCAGTTGCCCAAGACGGCGGCGACATTGAATTTGATTCATTTGATGAAGATACGGGTGTAGTTTATTTAAGAATGCGCGGCGCCTGCTCTGGCTGCCCATCAAGTGCGATTACACTTAAAAACGGTGTTGAAAATATGATTAAACACTATGTTCCCGAAGTTACACGTGTTGAGCAAGTGTTTTAGGCCGCTTCTTCGCGCATAAGTGTAATAGTCATCGTTTGATTATGAAGACCTGCAACTGGGCTATCATTTTGCGGGGAAATTTCGCCATAAGAATAAAAACCTGCAAGCGGTATATTTTCACCAATAATGTTTGATAAAGCCTCAATCTCTTGTGCGGTTCGTGAACCCAAAAGAATTCGCCGCGCCACGCATGAAACGACAAGGCATAAATCTGGTGAATTATTTTCATTTGCGGCTTTTAAGTTATTTATGGCGTGATTTGCCGCTTGCGTTGCCCCATCAATCAATCCTGGCATATTGCCATGCATTAATTTTGCATTCCAACCTTCGGGAACATCACCCGCAAAGGTTAAAGTGCCATTTTCGCGGTCAACATTCATAATTGCGCGAACAACACCTTTTTCGGGATGATTAGGCGGCCAAACTTTTAATGGATATAATAAAGCAGAAGCCTGTAATGCCATTTTTTCAGAGCCGACATAATCATCATAAAGC
>CAZKYS010000007.1:0-41228 GCA_964557085.1 uncultured Caulobacteraceae bacterium | reverse complement strand
CCAAATGCTCATTTAGTAAATCAGGAACATTATTATTCACATGAAGTCTTATTTTAATATCGGGATGTTTTGCATGAAAATCATCAAGGCGCGGCATTAAAAAGCCAATTGCAAATGTGCCAACTACGCCAATATGTAAAACCTCTTTACGCGCATCACCCTTTATCATTTCAAGCGCATTGCCAATATCTTCAAGCGATTTGGCAATAATTGGCGCAAGATTTGCCCCCGCATCAGTAAGCGCAAGGCCGCGCGCAAGGCGATTAAATAATGGCTTTTCAATATAATCTTCAAGCGCCTTTACTTGGTGCGCAACTGCTGCCTGTGTTACGAATAATTCCTTTGAAGCGGATGTGAAATTCAAATGCCTTGCCGAAGCGTCAAAAGCACGTAAAACATTAAGCGAAATTTCCGTAAGCGACATTTTAGGGTCAAACCTCAAACCATACAAAAAGTATTAGCTAATCAAATTAATGATACTTTTACAATAGGTCAAATCTAAATTATTACAAGTCTAGTTACAAACTTAAGAGGTTCAAATGTCACAAATTAATTTTTCAAAACGCGATTTTTTGGGTGCTTCATTATTATTGGGTGCTGTCCCTGTTTTGCAGGGGTGCGACGCATTCGCCAAGCCAAAAGCAAAAATGATTGATACAAATTATCCAGACTTTGCCGCAATTGAAAAAGCGCATGGCGGTCGGCTTGGGGTTTTTGTTATTAATACGCAAACCCAAAAATCGATTTCTTATCGCGCCAATGAAAGATTTGCCATGTGTTCAACTTTTAAACTATTCTTGGCGGCAATGATTTTACAAGAAGTTGATAATGGCAAACTTACATTAGAACAAGAAATCCCGATTAAGAATACAGGCTTAAGATTTTATAGTGATGTTGCCGAAGAAGCAGCAAAGAAAGGTAAAATATCAATTTATGAAGCGCTAAAAGCGATATTAGTATTTAGTGACAATGTAACAACCAACGCGCTTTTGCCATATGTTGATGGGCCGACAGGATTTACCAAAAGAATAAATGCTATGGGCGACAATATAACAAACCTTACACTTGATGAACCAGGTATGAGCCTTGTTTTAGCCAACACAATTGAAAATACGACCTCGCCATTTGCCTTTACCAATGACATAAAAAAAGTAATTGAACCCAATTTCCTAAGTGAGAAATCACGCACACAATTGATAAAATGGTTGATTGAATGTGAAACAGGGAAAAAACGTCTTATTGCTGGCCTTCCAAAAGATTGGAAATTTGGACATAAAACTGGAACAGGGCAAGATGAAAAAATGGCAAACCAATATAATGACATTGGTATAATTTGGCCGAAAGATAGACCTGCCCATATCATTGCTTGCTTTTATCAGGCCGATAAATATTATGATGAAATGCGCGCTGTGGACGAATTGGTCTTGCAAAAAGTTGGTGAAGTCGCCACAAAATGGATAATGGCATAAAAATTACAAATAGGAATTTATAATGCGTAAAATATTTATGGCTTTGGGATTAATTCTTCTTCCGAATATGGCAAATGCGGCATGTTTGAAGGTTCAGGACGATAGTAAAATCATATTAAGCGATGAAACACTCGCCCCACTCAAAGCCATAAATTATGGACGCAAAGAAGTATTTGACGCTTTATATCGCACTTCTTTGTATGAAACCGGTGGATGTTGGGCAACGCCAGTTGGTAATTTTGATGCGCAAACTTTATCGGTTGGGGTTTTGCAATGGAATTATGGGCAAAATTCTTTGCAGGATTTATTCATAAGATACCGCGCCAAATTCAAAACCCAAGAAGAATTTGACCAAAATATCCAAACAATAATGCCGCAATATGGCAAATTGGCATTTTCGCCAGATTGTTTGAATAATCCTGTTGCCCAAACCTGTAAGGATCAAATTCTTGCGTCGCATGATGATAAGGGAAAATTAAACCCGATAATTGATGGCGAATATCAGGCGCTTTTTAACTCACTTACAATGCGCCAAGTGCAGACTGAAAAATTCATCGATTATTTAAATGACCTTGCCCCCAAATTAAACGCCCTTTTTCCAAGTCCAACCGATAAACAGGTTAAATGGGGTATTGATTTGGCAATTCAGCAAGGGTTTTTGAAATATAATAATCAAAATTACCTTCTTAATCCAGCCGATGTAACCACAATTCGCAAATTATATGTTGGCCTTGATGCGCAGAAAAAACGTGGGCGTGCTTATTCAATATTGCATTGGTATGGCGGACTTTGCGGCGGAATTTATCAAGGGGTTAAGACCGAACAATGCAATTTCAACATTCAAAAATGGTGTTCAAGCATAAAGCATGGCCTTAATGATGAGGATTTTGATCTTTTAAATTTAACCTATGTTCGTTCACGCATCGCGCAGGGGCAATCAGGGCGTTGGCAGGCAAATGCCTTTGCAAGGCGCACTAAATTAGTTCTTAAAACCGGCTGGATTGGTGATGATAAACAAGATTTACCAGATGGCATAAAAGACAATGGCAATTGTGATGTTTTCAAAGTAGTTGAGTGATTAATGAGGGGCTTTATCGCCCCAAATTTTCTTTAAGGCATTATCACGCCCGCAACCAACGCGATACGAATTATAAGCAAAAGAATTGGTTTTCCAATAATGCTGATGATAAGGTTCGGCGGCAAAAAATGGAAGTTTCACACTGCTTGATGCCACAATTTCAGTGACAATTGGTTTTGACAATTGTTTTTGGGTTTCTTCTTTTGATTGATTGGCTTGTTGCAGTTGTTCATCGGAATAAGTGAAAATTGCGGTTTTATATTCAGGCCCGAAATCACAAATCACGCCATTTTCATTTGTGGGGTCGGTTGAATGCCAATAAGTATCAAGCAAGTGGTTGAAACTTACTTTTTTGGGATCATAAAAAACCTCCACGGCTTCTTTATGTCCTGTGGTTTGGCTTGAAACATCCTCATAACTTGGGTTTTCAACATTACCGCCCATAAAACCCGCGCGCGTACGAACAACGCCCGCAACATGGTCAAACGCCTTTTGGGTTGACCAAAAGCAACCGCCAGCAAATACCGCTTTTTCAAGACCAACGGGGTTAAAAACAGGCTCGGCACTAGTTTTTGAACATGCGCCCAAAACCAAAATTGGCAATAAAAAATATATTTTGCGCATCTTACACCTTTTGGGGAATAAATTTTAAAACCGCGCCATTTGAACAATATCTTAAACCTGTTGGCTCTGGCCCATCTGGAAAGACGTGTCCGTGATGACCACCGCAATTGGCGCAATAATATGCGGTTCGTAATTCACCGATTAACATATCGCTTTTTTTGCCTAATGCGCCTTTTATTTCATCGTAAAAACTGGGCCATCCTGTGCCAGAATCAAATTTTGTGCTGGAATTGAATAATGGATTATCGCAACCAACACAGGCAAAAATTCCTTTGCCATGTTCATCCAAAAGCTTTGATGTAAATGATGCCTCCGTGCCTTCGCGGCGTAAAATATTATATTGTAGCGGCGAAAGGCGCGCCTTCCACTCTGCATCACTTAATTTAAATGGCGCATCATATTCTTTTTGCGGCTTTGCCTGACATGCAGAAGCGGCAAAACTTGTAAAAATCATATTGGCAAGAAATAATCGACGGTTCATTGAACACTCCATATATTCTATACGTTTAAAAACGCCATTCGGTTACATCAACCAAAGGTAAAAGCATAAGCTTTCGCGCCTTTATCAAAAAACTGAATTTCAAAATCATGTTCGCCAATATCGCCTTTTATGCGGATTAATTGATAAAGTTTTTCATCAGTAATTATGCCATTACCGTTTTGGTCGATATCAAGGCCATGATTTTCCATTGGTGGTTTGCCATCAATCAAAACTTTAAATCTTATGTTCTTGCCCTTTTCACTTGGCCCTAAAACCAAATGCAGGTCGCGCGCTTTGAAGCGGTAATAAATTGAACCTTGGCTTGAATTTAATGTTGCGCTTTGGCCTTCGACTGACCAATTTCCTGCAATACTGTGTGAATTTAAGATGCTTTTCCCGCGCGTGTAATTTTGGGCTTCGTCTTGTTTGATATTTTGTGGCGAATTAAAGTTTTCACTTCTTTCATAGCCAATATAAGTTTCAGGTGAACCAATTTCATTATCCTTGGCCTGTTTTCCAATATCATTGGCATTTATTTTAGTTGCGTCAATTTGTGGGTTTTTGCCAGTTTCTTTCAAGAGCATTTGAATGATTTTTTCGCTTTCATCATAATTCCCCTCACCAAAATGATGGGCGCGAATATTGCCATTTTTATCGATAAAATAGTGCGCAGGCCAATATTGATTATTAAATGATTGCCAGATTGATAAATCATTATCCAAAACAACAGGGTATTTTATGCCCAAATCTTGAACCGCCTTTTTGACATTTTCATAATTTCTTTCAAACGCAAATTCAGGTGAATGAACGCCAATAATGACCAAGCCATCTTTGGCATATTTTTCATTCCATGCTTTTACATAAGGCAAAGTACGAAGACAATTGATGCATGAATAAGTCCAAAAATCTATTAAAACCACTTTGCCTTTTAATTCTTCATTCGAAAGTGGGTTTGAATTTAGCCATGCACCAGTGGTTTGAATTATTGGCATTTTACCTTCAAAATCTGCCATTTGTTTGACTTTATTATCTTTTGAAAATCTATACAAAAGCGCCTGTTCAATTTTATTGGTATTTGCCGCCGAATATTGGGTAAGGATTTTTCTATCAAAACCTGTGGCAATCAAACCAACCCCAATCAATACCAAAAGCCCAAGTGCCTTTTTGATATTTTCACCAATTCCAAGCCCTTTTTTAAGCGCGCCAAAAACCTTATTTCCCGCAAAAAGCGCGACTGCAATTGAAAATGCCGCCCCCATTGCATAAAGGAAAAGCGCGATAAATAGACCAATGTTTGCGCCCTTTGTGGCGGCACTTACAAGAACAATCCCCAAAATCGGCCCCGCGCACGGCGCCCATAAAAATCCCGTGGCAATTCCAATTAAAAACGAACCGCCAAAACCTGCACCCGAAATATTAGATAAGTTTGATCCAAGCCGAACAAAAGGGCGCATCACATATTCTGATAATTGCGGCAATAAAAGTAAAAGCCCAAAAATCGTAAAGGCAAACAGGGCAATATTGCGTGCAATCTCATTCGCACTTTGCACCCATGCACCGCCAATTGCCGCCAAAGATGAAACCAAAACAAAACTTATAATAAGGCCCAAAAGAATTGGAAATTGTGATTGCCAAAATGGCCTGTCATTTCTGGCAAAAACAAATGGTAAAATTGGCAAAATGCAGGGGCTTAAAATTGTTAATGCGCCTGCCAAAAAATATAAAAGGTAAAATAACATGTTTTGGCTTTCTTGATGCTATATTATACGATTTAGAATGGCTTTGGTTACAAAATTTTGTGAAATAATAATTTTTGGGCGAAACTTTCCCTTTTTATGCATAAAAACAGGCAAGTTTTTAGCTAAATCAAAAGAATCTAATTGAAAAAGTTCAAATTTTGTGCATATGCAACATTTTACGGCAAGAATAAAAATATTGCTTGATAAATTATAGGTTTTTGGCAAATTTTATGAATGTTGATTTGAAGAGAAGCAAATTGGAATTAGTGGAAAAATATTTTACGCTATATAAAACGCAAATAACGAATTTTGCGGTGATTTTTGCCTGCGCATTAATCCTGACCATACCTGCTTTTTATAATGGTTATGTTTTTCTTTTTCAGGATTCTGCTGATTATCTTGCAAGTTGGACGCGTTTTTATCGCCTACCTGTTTATGGTAATTTCACTTATATAGGGCGTATTTTTGGCTCTCCTTGGCCAATTGCAATTGCGCAAGGATTAATCGTTGCCCACCTTATATATCTTATAAATAAAGTAAGCTTTGGCAAAGTTAATCTTAAATTATACACATTTCAAATCATTGGATTAACATTATTTTCAAGCCTTCCTTATGTATCTGCGCAAATAATGGCGGATATTTTTACGCCAATTATGTTTTTGGGGCTTTATATTCTTTTATTCCATCGCAAAAAAATAAATGTATGGGAAAAAAATTATCTTAAAGTCTTGGTCGTATTTTCTGCAATGGCGCATATTACTAATATCTATCTTGGTGTTGGTTTGGTGATTTTTAGCGCATTCGTAATTTTAATTCGCGCCGAAGATACAAAAGCGAATTTCAAAACTCTTGGGCGTGGACTTGGTCTTTTGGCATTTGCAGCAACCTATGTGATTGGCCTTAATGCATATTATTTTTCAACGTGGAAATTATCACCAGCCTCAAGTGTATTTGCACTTGCAAATTTAATTCAAAATGGAACTGCAACGCTTTATCTTGATCAAGCATGCGCAACCCAAAAGCTTAAAATCTGTAAGTTTGCCCATGCCATTCCAAACTCATCTGACTTTTTCCTTTGGTCACGTAAAAGCCCACTTGATAAAGGCCTTGGAAGCTTCCGTGGCTTTAGTAGCGAGGCACAATTTATAGTTCGTGATACTATTGCAACCTATCCAAAAGATGTTGCGCTTCATGCGTTTAATGATTTCAAACGAACTTTTGTTGTTCACGCGCCTGCCAAAGAATTAAATTCATCGGTGGCAAGAAGTTCGGTTCGTGGTGTTTTGCGCATATTTTATGGCATGAATGCCCGCGACACTTTCTTTAAAACCAAGCAAGCAAATGATGCATTGCCTTACCAATTACTGGCCAATATTGATAATGTTGTTTTTCCTGTATCACTTGTTTTAGTGGCGTTTTTATCAATTTTCTCGCTAAGGAATATACGCGATAATAATAGTCTATTGCCATTATTCACAATAATATTCTTACTTGGAAATAATTTCTTGTGCGCATTAGGATCTGGCGTTTTTGATAGATATCAGGCGCGTGTTTCATGGCTTTTAGTTTTCGCCATTATGATTGGTGTTGGAACAATTATTTCGCAAAAAAATCTTGTTAAATCGCCTGTTAAAGGCGCTGAATAATTTATTATCGCTACGCGATATTATTTCCCAGAAGAATGAACGAAAAATAGCAAACTAAATTGACTATAAAAAAAAACTGAAACTTTGACAGGCGCTTTAATTGGTAGTTTCAAAGATGAAAAACAATTCGATATGCCCATAAAGGTGAATATCATTATAGTTGCTAATAATATTATTTTCTTACTCTGAACAATAGGTAAGGCATAATTTGAAAATGCCTTTTTAGTAAGATTTTTCGGCGAATTCTCTTTCATGCTAGCTCTATTTAAAACAAAAAAGAGCCGCACTTCAAGTGGTAAGGAAGGGAACAAGAAGTGCGGCTAAGTAAAGCAAAAAACAATTTGAAGGCAAATTCAAAAACTTAAACTTGCCGTTTTACACCAAACTGTACCTATGAGTTATCTCTTGTTTTTGAAACTTGTTGTGTTAAAAAGTTTACACATATTGCGTAAATTGTGCGATTAACTGGATAAATTTTATGATTTACCGAAAATTATCATGTTAAGATAAAATTTTGAAACGCTTTGCGTTTTATGTTTCATCAATAGTTTTACGAAATAAAAACATATGATTATATAGGAAATTAAGTGTCGTCATCTTTAATTGATTTTTTTGCAAATAACCCAATTTTCAAAAATACTTTAGTTCAAACGCGTGAAAACCTTTGCAAGGTTGCCATTTCTAGAACTTTGGAGCCAGGGCAAATTTTGTTCCAACATGGTGATGTTGCCAATAGTTTGTATTTTATTTTGGAAGGCGATATTTCTGTATGTTTGTTTGCCAATGATGGTCGCCAACTTGGCCTTAATGTTGTAGCTGCCGGCAATTTATTAGGTGAGATTGCCGTTCTTGATAATGGGCCGCGTTCTGCATCTGCGATTGCAATATCAAAATGCAACGTTGCAAGCGTTGCTAGCAATGATTTTAGAAACGCAATTAAAAAAGATACACAATTATCACAGAATATAATAAATTCCTTATGTGCCCAAATACGGCGTGTTAGCAATAAAATTATTGATGCAAACGCGTTACAGCTTGAATCAAGTATCGCTCGCATATTAATAGAGGCTGGGCAAAATACATCTTTTGGCATTATACAGAAAAAAATTGTTCGGATAAAACAGGAAGAAATAGGTTTCATTGCAGGCGTTTCAAGGGTAACTATAAACAAATACCTCAACAATTGGGCACGAAAAGGGATTGTGTCCATATCGCGTGGTAAAATTGTAATCGAAAACATAGAAACTCTATTAGCAATAATTGATGATGATAGAGGTAAAGTGATAAAAAATTAGATGAAATTAAAAAATCTTTTTAAGAATAATAATAAAATAAAATTGACTGATCCACTTGAAGTGGACGGGCAAAGCATTTCAAATTTTGAAAACAAAATTAACGCAGACTATCCAAACAATGAGAAAAATCGGTTCGAGCATTTTCTTCTGGAAAATGAAAAAGATGGTATGCGGCGCGAAGCATATACAAGGCTTGTATTAGTTGGTATTTTGCTTGGCTTGCAAATTGTGGGCCTCTTCATACTAGAAATAATCAACGACACCACAAGCTATACTAATGGTAACATTATCATTAGTTTTGTTTTCAAAGTTGGCTTTATTCCAATTGGTATCATTCAATTATGGCTTGCAAATAAAGATAAATACAAACCATGGATGAAATATGCATTTTTATTTTTTGATGTAACATGGCTAAGCCTGTTTCAGATTCTCCCTGATTTCATAACCTATAAATATGGAACAAAAGAATTTATTATGGGCGCTTTGAATGCATATAATCATAATAAATTACACTGGCTTATATTATTTTATGCATGGGCTTCATTTTACATATCTACTAATTATGTCAAAGCATTGGGAATTTATATCATTATGGCGTGGGTCGTAACATATATTTTCCTTGCTTCATCGCCATACACAATTACTGATTTCACACCTTTGGCGATTGCTGGCGAATATCCCGAATTAAATGTATTACTACCTGAGAACTACGTTGATTTTACGCCTGTATCTGATGCGATTATGCTTGTATTATTTATGACTATTGGCTCTAGTTTTGCTGCAAAATATCGTAATAAAATTACTACAAATTTCTTTCAAACCGAAGAAATAAGAAATGCGCTTTCAAGGTTTTTTTCGCCAAATTTAATTGAACAATTAGCCATAAATAATAATAGCAATAATAAGATAAATGTTGATGCAGCAATTGCATTTGCGGATATAAAAAATTTCACCAATTTTGCATTAGAAAAACCCCCAGAAGAAGTTTTAAACGTCCTTCAAGATTTTCATTCAATAATAGAAGCCGAAGTTTTTAAAAACGATGGCACACTTGAAAAATATATTGGTGATGCAGCAATGGCGGTTTTTGGCGCGCCTGTAAAATCAAATAATGATGCTGATAATGCCATAAAATGTGCAATCAATTGGATAAAAGCCATTGATAGTTGGAATGATTTGCGCGTTGCCCAAGGAAAAGAAGCAATACAGATTGGCATTGGCGTTGATTATGGCCCAGTTACAGGGGGAATAATCGGTAAAACCCGAAATATGTCATACGCAGTTGTTGGCGCAACAGTAAACCGTGCAAGTAGGCTTGAAAGCCTTACAAGGGATATTGATGCACAGATTATCATAAGTGATAATTTATACGAGGCATTGAAAAATAAAAATATTTTTGAAGAAAATGGCTTTTCAGCAAAACGACAAAAGGCTATGCTTAAAAATATCGATGAACAAAATATTTTGGCAGTCAAAAAAGCCTATAAACCCCTAGAATAGTAAGTGAAAAAATGGAATTGGCAAAACCATCAAAGATTATAGAGAAGCTTGGGCTTGTTAAAGAAAGCGCACCCGCTACACAAAAAGAATTTGATAAGTTTCTTGCGAAAAACCAAAACCACTGCCTGCTACGTGAGATATATTTAAGATTTACCTTCATATCAATCTTATTCACTAATGATATTATTGCCTTTTTTGTGAATAGAAACTTTGGCGCGAATTCAGATATAGCGGCAAATAAAGCACATAATATTTTCTTTCAAATTGGTTTTCTTCCGATTGGCCTTGCGCAATTATGGATTGCAAAAACTGGGCGTTATAAACCTTGGATGAAATATCTTTTCTTGCTAATCGATGTTTTATGGCTTGGCGCTTATTTAGTTTTACCGGATTTATTGCATTACGCATTTGGGTCAAAAGAATTCACACTTGAATTTTTACGTGCTTATAATGATCAAAAATTAAAATGGTTGTTTGTTATATATTCTTTGACCGCTTTATATTTTTCCCAAAAATACGTTCGCACTTTAAGCGTTTATATTTCACTATTTTGGGTGATGTCATATTTATACTTATCATATTTAAACATGAATTATCATCTTGGATTAAATGTTGATTTAAAGATTGCGCTTGAAAATATCACCCTTACAATTCTGCTTACAATTGGTTTTACTATTGTTGCGAAATACCATTATTCAGTGGTCACACAATTTCTTACAATTGAACAAAAGAAAACTTCTTTATCAAGGTTTTTTTCGCCAAATTTGCTTGAAATTTTATCAAACAATAAAATCACAGACAAAAAAACCACTATTAATGCCGCTATCGCTTTTGCCGACATAAAAAATTTTACCGCACACGCACAAGGCAAAGAACCTGAAGATATTTTAAAAACGCTTCAAGATTTTCATTCAATTATCGAAAATGAAGTTTTCAAAAAAAATGGAACTTTGGAAAAATATATTGGTGATGCCGCAATGGTTGCATTTGGCGCCCCTATTCAATCAAAACATGATGCCGATAAAGCGGCGCAATGCGCAATTAATTGGATGGAATCGCTAAAAAATTGGAATAATGAAAGAAATTCAAACGGTGAAGAAACAATCAATGTCGGCATCGGTCTTGATTTTGGACCTGTTACATGTGGAACAATCGGCAAAAATCGTAATATGTCTTATGTGATTGTTGGCTCAACCGTAAACCGCGCAAGCCGCCTTGAAAGCCTTACACGCGAATATGATGCAGATATTATAATCAGTAATGATTTTTATAATTCATTGAATAATAAAAATATTTTCATTGAAAATGGTTATGAAATCTCCTCGCATGTTGCAAGCGTTAAGGATTTAAAAAATCAATTAGTTTGGGTCATAAACAAAAAGTCCGCTCAAAGGGCAAATTTGAAGGCGGTAATATAGTACCGCACAACTAAACCATTGTTTTTAAACCAAAAACAGTAAGAGTGTTGACAAAAAACATACATTAGTGTCTATGCGCACCACGTGCCGTAATTCTATTGCGGCCTTTGTTTTAACTAATAAGGACGCGATATGTCTAGTTCATATACTAAAAGCGCAAAAACAGCTGATGCTGACCGCAAATGGATTGTGGTTGATGCAGAGGGTGTTGTTGTTGGTCGCCTTGCAACTTTCATTGCAAAGCGTCTTCGCGGTAAACACCGTGCAGATTTCACCCCTCATGCTGATGTTGGTGATTTCGTTGTTGTTATCAATGCCGATAAAGTGAAATTCACTGGCAAAAAATTGACTAATAAAGTTTATTACCGTCACACTGGTCACCCAGGCGGCATCAAAGAAACCACACCTGCTAAAATCCTTGGCGGCCGTTTCCCAGAGCGCGTTTTGGAACAAGCGGTTCTTCGTATGCTTCCAAAAGAAAGCCCATTGGCACGTAACCAGTTCAAAAAACTTCACGTTTATGCTGGCACAAACCACCCGCATGAAGCACAACAACCAACTGTAGTTGATTTCAAATCAATGAATTCTAAAAACGTAAGGGCTGCATAATGACTGATACAGTTAATTCTCTTGAAGATTTGGCAGCTTTGGGCACAACTGAGAAAGTTGTAGAAGTTGTTGTTCGTGAACCACAAATCGATTCTTTGGGTCGTTCTTATTCAACCGGTAAACGCAAAAACGCGATTGCACGTGTATGGGTAAAACGCGGTTCTGGTAAAATCACTATCAATGGCAAAGATCAAGAAGTGTATTTCGCACGTCCCGTTCTTCGCATGGTAATCAACCAACCAGGTCAAGTGACTAACCGCACTTCTGAGTTTGACGTTATCGCAACTGTAAAAGGTGGCGGTCTTTCTGGTCAAGCCGGTGCAATCCGTCACGGTATCGCAACTGCTTTAACCCGTTTTGAACCTGCACTTCGCCCTGTATTGAAACCATTCGGTTACCTTACACGCGACAGCCGTGTTGTTGAACGTAAAAAATACGGCCGCGCAAAAGCACGCCGTTCATTCCAGTTCTCAAAACGCTAAATACTCTCAACCCGAAAATCGTTTCGGGTTGTTTTCAAGCGGACAAGAAAAATCAAAAAGCGTGGTTTTTGCTTTTTCTTGGCATATATTTTCAAAAAACGCCCAAAGTTACCTTTGGGCGTTTTTTTTAGTTAATCATATGATGTCAAATTTATTTATAAACCAATTTATATCATTTGAGTTATTCAAAAAATACTGTTTCCCTTTGCTGTCTCTTGAAATCTTTATACTTAAGTCAGCTCCAGTTATTTTTTTAGAAACCCTTAGTTCTTCAAGTTTAGCATATGGAAAAATTGCATAATTAGTTGCGTTTCCATCTCGCATAACAAATACGTAAAATGGTGCAACCATTTTAAATTTATCAAATGATATTTGTTTTATACTAAATCTAAAGGCCCCATCAGACTTAGCTGGTGTTGTTGTCTTCACCTGAACGTGTTGATATTTCCCTTCACGCTCAACAACTAAATCAATGCCTCTATCTACAGCCATAAGAGATACATTATATCCACGAAATAAAAACTCACTAGCTACCGCATACTCTCCAGCTTTTCCTGTAAACAAATTATCTTCGGTTAAGTTTTCAGATTTAGTTATTTTTACTACTGGAGTTTTCGCATTTATTTTTAGTTTATAAATGCCTTTTTTAAATTTACCCTGTTTGTTTTTTGGCTTAGTAAAAATAGATGTTGAGTTGTTTGCAACATTTGAAGATAATGCAGATGTAAGCTTTTTCATAAAAGCTTCTTCATCCATTCCCAATGTTTTATTTTTCCTAACAGCAGCTTCCGCTATCTCACGAACATGCAAACCATTTGAGTTTTCCAATAGTATTTCTTTAGCTACTTCCAGAACTTCGCTTAGCTTTCTCATACTTTTCACCAATATTTTTCTAAAATTACAATAATAATATGAGTTACATAAATCTATTACAAAAACTACATTAAGTATTACGCATATAAATTTATGTTTTACAAGCTAACTATCTACAATTTGCAATGTAATACAAAGTTAGTCTCTAGAAAACCGCAAATAGCCCGCCACTTCCACCTTCCCGCCATTATCTATTGGATGCCTATTTTGGCCGTCTAGGACTATTACTTCGGGAAAATCAAATGGACTGACACCTTCAAGGCAGGAAACGTTTATTCCATATTGATTTGGGTTGGAACGCCTTTGATGGAATGTATAAATTCCGCATTTTGAGCAAAAGAAGTGTTTTGCCTGTCCCGTATTAAAACGATACTCGCTTAATACGTCCTGCCCTTCTATAATTTCAAGGCCACTTAATTCAGCCGAAACCGCAATAGCGCCCCGCATTCGGCATATAGAGCATGTGCAGCGCCTAATTGTATTAAAACCATCGCTTAATTTGACTTTGAACTTTATTGCGCCGCAATGGCATTGCCCCTTTTTTTCGACATTTTCCATTTCAAATCCTATTCCCAATTAAGGCATTTCAGCGGCAAGCTTAATTTGCACTTGCAATACACTTTATTTGCGATAGTTTTTAATTATGAAAAAACTATCTACCTTATCGCTTACACTAATTCTGCCATTTTGTATGGCAATAACAAATTGTTCAAAGGCATCAAGTCATGAAAATGACGTTGCAGCAAATGGCGCGGCCTCTTTGCAAATTGCGGGTGAAAATTCTGCAACACAAAGCATGAAAATGGCCGATAATGCCAAAGCAAAGCCAATAAATAATAGCGTAAATAATGCCCCTGAAAAAGCAATGTTAAAGGCTATGACAATTGTTAATGGTGATGAGACCTACCGCGCCTTCTCATCTGGCCTTGCTATTCAGGAATTTATGAAAGCGGGCATTGTAAATAAAAAGCCAGAGGCACGTGTCGATTATATGGATCTTTATGCAATCCACAAACCATATAAAATCATGGGCCATGATTTGGTTGGCATTGGCGAAGAATATATGACCCAATATGCTGGCTGCTGCGTTAATGAGAATGTCACTATTGTCGTAAAAAGCAATTCAAATGATGAAAGCCTTTTTGCATTCGCCGAACAAAATAAATGCAAAATCGATGAAAATTACGACATCAAACAAGACACGCAATACACAAAGGTAATTTTGGATAACAACGCAAAATACATCCAAATCCAATGCCGTAACGCACAAATCAAAAAATAAAGTAAATTAAAAAGAAAAATGTCGAAGATTTTCAAAAACCACGCTTTTTGAAAATCTTTGTCCGTTTAAAACAATTTGTTGAGTGAGCGCGTAGCGCGAGGGTGACAAATTGAACGGAGTGGCTGGGGCGGGAGGATTCGAACCTCCGCATGCCGGTACCAAAAACCAGTGCCTTACCGCTTGGCTACGCCCCAACAACTTAGAAAAAGCGCAATAATGCGCCTTGAGAATAATCGCAAGAGGCAATTGCCGTTAAATCTGTAAAGAAAACAGGTTTAAATATGTTTAATGTCATATTCCTGCTAAAAAAATACAATTTTTATTGTTTTTCAATAATATTTTGATATAAAATATTGCTTATTGCATTGCAATATGCAAGTGAGTGACCAATTATTTCGCATACAAAACCATGCTTCTTGGGGGCCTTTTTTGAAACAATTTCTGTTTACTATTGCCGGTGTTTTTATTGGCCTTGTTTTATTTTTTATAATCTTGCCTATGATTTTACTTGCAAGTGCGGCAGGGGCTTCAAAACCATCGACACCATCCAATGCGATTTTGGTTTTAGATTTAAGGCATGAACTTAATGACCAAAGCCCACAATCACCTTTTGGCAATCTAAACGCCAAACTTTCGGTTGTTGAAGTTGTAAGAAAATTAGAAGCGGCCGAACATGACGGCCACGTAAAAGGCATTTTTGTTCGCGCCCCAGAAGCAGGTATGGCCCCTGCCCATGCCGAAGAAATCCGTCAAGCAATTCTTGATTTTAAAGCAAGCGGTAAATTCGTTATCGCCCATGCCCAAGGTTTTGAAATGCCAACTTTATCAAACTATGTTTCAGTTGCCGGTGCAAATGAAATTTGGATGCAAAATGGTTCTGATTTCTCATCAACAGGTTTAGTTTCTGAAACTATGTTTCTCGGTGGGCTTTTTGAAAAATTTGGAATTGTTCCGCAATTTGAGCAATTTTACGAATACAAAAATGCCGCAAATGTTTACACACAAAAAGATTATACCGATAAGCACCGTGAAGCTACAAACAGCCTTCTAACGGGCGTTTATAATGCATTCCTTGCCGAAGTTTCACATGACAGAAAAATCGCCGTAGAGCCATTGAAAGCAATACTTGATAGCGCCCCGCTATCGCCAAAGGCGGCACTGGATGCCAAATTAATCGATAAACTTGGTATGCCAGAAGAAGCAATGGATTATGCAATTGCACAAGCAGGCGGCACTGACAAAGCCAATACAATTAGTATTGAAGAATATTCACCAACATACTCAAGTGGCCCAACCATTGCCCTTGTTGGCGGCGAAGGCGGCATTGTTACTGGTCCTGATGAAACAAATCCATTTTCAAACGATCAGCAAATGAATTCAGATGCCATCGCCAATGCAATACGCAAGGCAAGTGATGATGAAAATGTAAAAGCAATTGTATTTCGTGTTTCTTCACCTGGCGGCTCTGCCATTGCTTCTGAGCAAATTTGGGCGGCGGTTGAGCGCGCAAAAGCACTTAAAAAGCCTGTAGTTGTTTCTATGGGTGCTTATGCGGCATCTGGCGGTTATTATGTTTCTGCGGGCGCGGATAAAATCGTGGCTTTGCCATCAACCATTACGGGTTCAATTGGTGTTTTGGGCGGCAAAATGGCAATTAATAGTGCGCTAAATAAATATACTGGCGCAAACATTTCGTCCATCCAAATTGGTGGCCCTTATGTTTCTGCATACTCAGAAGCAACGCCATTTTCAAATTCACAGCGCGAGGCATTCCATAATGCAATGGCGCGCATTTACGAACAATTCACTGGTAAAGTTGCGACTGGTCGTAAATTACCAATTGAAAAAGTTCAGGAAATTGCAAAAGGGCGCGTTTGGACGGGTAATCAAGCGCAAGGTATTGGCCTTGTAGATAAAATTGGCGGCCTTCGCGTTGCCATCGAAGAAGCAAAAGCTTTGGCAAAAATTGATGCCAAAAAGAATGTTTCAATCACAATTTATCCTGAGGCTGAAGATCCATTAAAAGCTTTATCTGCGATTATGGGCGGCTCTACACAAAGTGCAAAAGCAATGGCGATTTATGGCGCATTAATGGGTAATGATAAAGTCAACGCCCTACTTAGCGAAATTAATGCGGCGAATGATAATAAAGTTCAAATGAAAGAACATTTGATGGTTCGCTAAATAATTTAGCTTTTAAAATAGAATGGGTGCAACATTGTTTGCACCCTTTTTTATTTGGCAAACATCAAAATTGCACAGCATAATGGTTTATTACCCCCACCAAAGTTAAAAGCATAATTGAAATTATGTAGTATAATTTTGTGCTTATATCCCTAAAAAAAAGGGCGGCAAATTAATGCCGCCCTTATTCTATTCCTAAATGGAGAAGGATTAGAATTTCAATTTGAAGCCCGCATAATATGCACGTCCCAAAACATCGAATGCGTTAGGATCAGTATTACCATCAGGTGAGTTATCAAATACTGGTGGTTCTTTGTCCATTACGTTGTTTACGCCGAACACTAATTCAGTGCGCGGAGATACACTCCAACGTGCTTGAACGTCTGTAATTGCATAATTTGGAACCGTATTATAACCACCATCTTGAAGATCAGGGATATTACCTTGGTTGTCCATTTTATAATAATAAGATGTGTTGGTAGTCAGTTTTACGTCGCCAATTTTATAGCCAAGCGTCATAATCGCTTTATATTTCGGCAATGCAGCAGAAATATTGTAAGAACCAGCTGTGCCCCTATAGTCAATGCCATCTAATACATAAGAATCTAGATAATTAACCAAAAGGTTGAAGTTCAACTTATCGTCAAATGCGCCGCCAGATTTAACTAGCCAACCCAATGGGATGCGATAATCAACAGTAAGGTCAACACCTTTTGTTCTAAATTCAGAAACGTTACCTGTTGAAGTACGAACTTTCAATTCGCCCGCAGCATCACGATAAATCGCTGGCAATCCAATTGTTGAATCAAAACATGCTTCTGAAGTCATGCTACCAGATTCAAAGCAAGCAGCAACTGTACCAGCAGCACCACCAAATTTAGTGTTGATATAGTCTTTCACTTTTATGTCATAATAATCCACAGTAACTGCAAGATTTTTAACATATGAAGGTCTATAAACAGCACCAAGAGTTATAGTCTCACTAGTCTCTGGCTTAAGGTTAGGGTTACCGTAAATGCTAGTTTCAATTTGCGAGTTAGGCTGAATGAAACCAGATGTTACTGGGTTAACACCAAGCTGAGTAGTACAGAATGCAATAGTAGCAGCTGACAATGTACGTGCAGCACCAGTGTTCACGTTTTTAGTTGAACATGGGTCAGTAAATTGTGGGAAGCTTTGGTCATTTGTTTGGAACAATTCAAACGCAGACGGTGCACGGCTTGCACGTTGGTACATTGCGCGGAAACGGAAGTCATCATTAACTTTCCATTCGCCACCAGCTTTGTATGAATCAGTATTGCCAACCGATGAATAGTTAGAGTGACGAGCACCCAATTCTAAGCCAATATATTTTGCAAATGGTGCATCTGCAATTAATGGAATAGCAACCTCACCGAATAATTCAGTAACGTCAAAGCCACCATTTACCGCAGTTTCACGATTGAAACCAAAAATATCGCCTGTTCCATGTGCCGCATCTGGTGAGTATTCGAAATTATCTTTGCGATATTCTGCACCAAGGTTGAAGCTTACAGCACCAGCAGGTAGTGTGAATAAATCACCGCCAATGTTTGCATTCAACATTGAACGTTCAAACAAAGTAGAATCAGAGAAGTTCAAACGAACAAAGTCAATAGCTGCTTGAGAAGCTGAACCTGTGCCAAACAGATTATAAGGTTTACAAGTTGGGAAAATTGCAAGAATTGCAGCACCGCAAGATGTAGTACTTGAACCTGCAGAAGTTCCACGTGTTGCTGCAATTAGGCGTGAACGCGATACGTCATTGAATGTAGTATCTTTAAATTCTGTACGTCCATAAGAACCTGAAACATCCCATTTGAAGCCAGTTTTGGTAGTGCCACCCAAACCAGTTACAAACTGGAATTGTTTGTTATTGTGTTCTTGAATACGTGCACCAACCTGATCCATACGTTTACGGAATTGGAAGTTTGATGTTGGGTTGGTACGCGATGCCAAAGCCGCAGCAAAAGAAGATGTGATAAACGGATTATCGATGTCTACCAAAAGGCCAGTCATTGGCGTCGGTGCCAATTGGCTTGATTGACGGTTGTCAGTGTAGAAAATTTCCAAACGACCAGTTAGATTTTCGTCAAAATTATATTTGCCAAAAACCGCAGTTGAAATACGCTCGCCAGGTGACATCAAATTGTTTACAGGCGAGAAATTGTAACGATCATTTACTGCAGCTGACATATCGAAATCATTACAATAACCACGTGCAGCACCATTAGCTGCAAATGAGATATTGCGCGATGTTGTACCAGCAGCACAACCAGTTGCAGTTGCTACAGGTGCAAATGGATTGCCAACAAAGTTATCCGCACGACCAGCAACACCAGTTGCAGAACCACCAGCATTTGACAAAACAGCCCAATCACGAAGTGCAGCCAAAACTTGATCACGTTTGTAGTAAGATGCAAATGCAGTAATATTACCTTTGCCGTCCGCGATATCGCTTCCTAAGATAACAGATGTATCATAGCTTGCACCGTCGCCAGCAGCAGTTTTACCTGCTTGGCCAGTGATTTGAAGGCCGTTGAAATCATCTTTCATGATGAAGTTAACAACACCCGCCAAAGCGTCTGAACCGTAAGTTGCAGATGCACCACCAGTAACAACCTCAACTTTTTTGATAAGGCCGGCTGGAATAGCGTTCAAGTCGATTGCAGATGAAGCTTTAGTAGCAGGGGTCATACGGTGACCATTAACAAGAACCAAAGTTCTTGATGGGCCAATACCGCGCAAGTCAACAGTAGCAGTACCATCCGACGGGTTATTTGAAGCAGCAGTAAGACCAGGAACAACTTGTGGTAAAGTGTTCAAGATTTTTTCGGTTGTTAGAGAACCAGTTGCTTCGATTTGAGCCGCACCAATAGTGGTAACTGGGCTTGGCGAAGTATAATCTTTCTTCGCGATACGTGTACCAGTGATAACTACTGTTTCACCAGTCTTTGCCTCTTCAGCAGTTGCAGGAATAGCAAAAGCCACACCCGAAATAATTGTTCCGGCAAGCAATATATTACGTATATTACTTGCTTGTTTGGTTGATTTCATTTTTACCCTCCGATAAGCGATGTAAGTATTTAAAACGAACATCGACCTGCCATTAAAGCGTAATGCACCCCCTTCATCTGTTAACTTTTTTACACAATGAGAATTAACTGACCGCGAGCCATTATTCTTTTATCTAGGGTTAAAGTTGGATACTATGAATATCACCACATAATTAAAGCGTAAATTAATCAATAATATAAACAAAAAAAGGGCGGCAAATTAATGCCGCCCTCTAATTTAAATTTCAATTCAATTAGAATTTCAATTTGAAGCCTGCATAATATGCACGGCCCAATGGGTCGAATGAGTTAGGGTCAGTGTTACCATCAGGTGAGTTATCAAATACTGGTGGTTCTTTATCCATTACGTTATTGATACCAAATACCAATTCAGTGCGCGGCGAAACATTCCAACGAGCTTGAACATCAGTAATGAAATATGTTGGAACAGTATTATATCCACCATCTTCAAAAGCAGGAATGTTACCTTGGTTGTCCAATTTGCTATAATAAGTTGTATTTGTAGTAAACTTAACATCGCCAATTTTATAACCAAGAGACATAGTCGCTTTATATTCAGGAAGCGTAGCAGAAATATTATATGCACCAGCAGTGCCTTTATATTCAATGCCATCCAACTCATAAGAGTTTAGATAATTAACCAATAGGTTGAAGTTCAACTTATCGTCAAAGATGCCTCCAGATTTAACCAACCAACCCAATGGGATGCGATAGTCAACACTCACGTCAACGCCTTTGGTTCTTAGTTCAGAAACGTTGCCATTTGAAACGTTAACTTTCAACTCACCAGTGTTGATGCGGTAAATTGAAGGCAAACCAATACCAGAATTGAAACATGCTGAAGATGTCATGTCACCTGTTGCAAAACATGCGCTAACAGTACCCGCTGCACCACCATTAAGTGTGTTGATATAATCAGCAACTTTAATATCGTAATAATCAACGGTGAACGCTAGGTTTTTAACATAAGATGGTCTGTAAACTAGGCCGAAAGTTGTTGTGTCACTTCTTTCAGCTTTAAGATTTGAGTTTCCATAAGATGAAGATTCAATCTGTGAGTTAGGTTGAATGAAACCAGCAACAACAGGGTCAAAGCCAAGTTGTGTAGTACAGAAAGTACGAACTGCCGCAGTTAAAGTACGTGCTGCACCTGTGTTTACGTTTACAGTAGAGCAAGGGTCAGTAAATTGTGGGAAACCTTGGTCGCCTGATTGGAACAATTCAAACGCAGAAGGTGCACGGCTTGCACGTTGCCACATTGCGCGGAAACGTAAATCATCATTAACTTTCCACTCACCGCCAGCTTTGTACGATTCAGTATTGCCAATTGATGAATAATTAGAGTGACGAGCACCTAATTCTAAACCAATATATTTTGCAAATGGTGCATTTGCAAGCAATGGAATAGCAACCTCACCGAAGATCTCAGTAACATCGAAACCACCAGCAACTGGACGTTCAGCGTTAAAGCCGAAAATGTCGCCAGAACCGTGTGCCGCATCTGGTGCAAACTCAAAATTATCTTTACGATATTCTGCACCAAGGTTGAAGCTTACTGCACCAGCAGGAAGTTCGAACAAATCACCACCAATGTTTGCATCCAACATTGTACGCTCAAATAAAGTTGAATCGGCAAAGTTCAAACGAACAAAATCAACCGCAGCTTTTGAAGCAGAGCCAGTACCGAACAAGTTATATGGAACGCAAGTTGGGAATACAGCAAGAATAGCAGCACCACAAGAAGTAGTAGTTGCACCTGATGAAGCCCCACGTGTTGCAGCAACTAAGCGCGAACGTGACACGTCATTGAAAGTAGTGTCTTTAAATTCAGTACGTCCATAAGAACCTGAAACATCCCATTTGAAGCCAGTTTTAGTGTTACCACCAATACCAGTAACAAATTGGAATTGCTTATTATTATGCTCTTGGATACGTGCGCCAACTTGTTCCATACGTTTACGGAATGTGAAGTCAGCACCTGCAGTAGGGCGAGCAGCCAAAGCAGCAGCAAAACTTGCCGAAATGAATGGATTGTCAACAGGAACCATCAAGCCAGTCATTGGCGTCGGTGCCAATTGGCTTGATTGACGGTTGTCAGTATAGAATAATTCCAAACGACCAGTTAGGTTTTCAGCAAAATTATATTTGCCAAAAACCGCAGTTGAAATACGTTCACCAGGTGACATCAAATTGTTTACAGGTGAGAAGTTGTAACGATCATTTACTGCAGCAGTCATGTCGAAATTATTACAATAACCACGAGCAGCACCGTTAGCAGCGAAAGAAATATTAGTAGACGCTGCACCAGCAGTACAACCAGTTGCAGTTGCCAAAGCTGTGTACGGGTTCAAAGGAACGTTATCCGCACGACCAGCAACACCAGTTGCAGAACCGCCCGCATTTGAATATTTTGCCCAATCACGAAGTGATGCCAAAACTTGGTCACGTTTGTAGTAAGATGCGAATGCAGTAATATTACCTTTTCCGTCAGCAATGTCAGAACCCAAGATAACAGATGTATCATAGTTTGAGCCATCGCCAGCTTCAGTTGTACCTACTTGACCAGTGATTTGAAGACCGTTGAAATCATCTTTCATGATGAAGTTAACAACACCTGCCAAAGCGTCTGAACCGTAAGTTGCAGATGCACCACCAGTAACAACCTCAACTTTTTTGATAAGGCCGGCTGGAATAGCGTTCAAGTCGATTGCAGATGAAGCTTTAGTAGCAGGGGTCATACGGTGACCATTAACAAGAACCAAAGTTCTTGATGGGCCAATACCGCGCAAGTCAACAGTAGCAGTACCATCCGACGGGTTATTTGAAGCAGCAGTAAGACCAGGAACAACTTGTGGTAAAGTGTTCAAGATTTTTTCGGTTGTTAGAGAACCAGTTGCTTCGATTTGAGCCGCACCAATAGTGGTAACTGGGCTTGGCGAAGTATAATCTTTTTTCGCGATACGCGAACCTGTTACAACAACAGTTTCATTTGCTTTTGCTTCTTGAGCAAAAGCAGGAGCAGCAAATGCTAATCCTGAAATAATCGTACCTGCTAACAATACAGTACGCAAGCCATTTTGATTTACATTAGATTTCACGTTGGGTTCCTCCATTTAGTTCCCCTGCGAATGAATCGTAATTCACGCGCAATGTTGCAAAGTATGAAATTAGGAATTTGGGGTCAATCTTTAGCAAGAACAATTGCTTAGTTTATATACAAATAAGGAAAAAGTGTTGCACCATTGTCGCATTTTTTGCAATATAGTTTAATATTAAGGCAATTATAAATTTATTATTTATCAAATATAAATATATATTTATTATACATATTATTTGCACCACCTAAACAAAGCGCAATTACCCAGTGTTTATTATGTATTTAATATGCATATTATATAGCTATTATTAAAAGCAAACCGCCCACCAAAAAATCAATCTTCAAAAAAAAACAGCGGGCACTAGGCCCGCTATTATAACTAATTAATATGTTATTTTTAATTAGAATTTGAATTTCACGCCAACATAATAACGGCGACCCAATACATCATAAGTTGACGGGTCAGTGTTAGCTTGAACGTTTGGAGTGTATAGACGTGGTTGCTGATCAAGCAAGTTGTTTACACCAAAACGCACATCCACATGTGAATTAACACCATAATTACCAGTCAAGTCATGATACCAAGTTGACGGAACGCCTGTGTTTGCAGTTGCAGAACCACCAGTGCGTGTGTTGAAGTGAACCATTTCGCTGATATAGCGTGATTGCCATGAAAGCGATAATTTTTCACCTTTCCAATTAGCACCCAAAGTCCAACGCCATTCAGGAACAGCAGAAGCAGTTGTAGAGCTAATAGAACCTGCAAGGTCATAAACAGGATCAACACTTGTTGTTTGTTTAGTGTATTTCTCAACCCAAGTACCGATAACATTAAAGTTCAAACGTCCAGCTCTTTGTGCATTGAAAATGCCTGCTAAATCCCAGCCCCAATTAAAGGCAACGTCAACACCTGAAGTTTCATATGCTGCTTGGTTGCGAGATAATTGCTGAAGGGCAATTACGCCACCATTTGATTGGTCACGCGTAAACAACTTACACCAAGAATTATTTGGATCATAAGTTGGGTTAGCACCATCACGGTTATAACAACGTTGAACAATTGTAGTTGCGTCAACAGAATCAATTACGTCATCAATGTGAATTGACCAATAATCGACAGTTGCGGTTACATTTTTCAACCAATTGCTTTCAAACTTAGGACGATAAACAAAACCAAGTGTATATGAATCAGCTGTCTCAGGGCTAAGATTTGGATTACCGCCTGTAATACCTGTTGCTTGACCTGCTGGTTGTACATAAGTTGTGCCGCCTGCAACCGCTGATTGAGCAGTACAAAGCGTGCGAACTTGTGCACCATTTACGCCATTACGATAAGTAGTAGCGATAGTACCAGTTGTGTTACACGGGTCTTGGTTTGTAAAAGTTGGGAAATTATTCAATTGTGGTGCGAATAATTCAGAAATACTAGGAGAACGTGTTGCAGTTTGGTAACCACCACGGAAACGCAAATCGTCAACAATTTTCCAATCCACATTCACTTTATAGCTGTTTGAGCTACCAAATTTGTTATTGTGTGAAGTACGTGCACCTAAGTTAAGTGTAAGTGACTGCATCAACGGAAGATCTTTTAACAAAGGAACTTGTGCCTCTGTGTAAAGATCGAACCATTTCAAATAACCTGAAACTGGTTTTTGCTCGTTGAAGCCTGCTACTAGACCAGGTTGCAAACCAGAATCTGGTTTAAAATCAAAGTCAGTATCGCGGTAAGCCATACCAAAAACAGTTTGCACTTCACCTGCTGGCAAATTGAACAAAGTGCCAGAGATATTAGCCTCAGCATTGCGCTGAATAACTGTTGTCAAGTTTTTAGCTTGAAGGCTGATATATGCTTTACAAGCATCACTGATTGGTGCTGAACCGAACAAGTTCAAGCCACCAGAACAAAGTGAAGCGCCACCATCAGCTGCATCCAACAATGCTTGTACACGGTCACGACGAACGTTGCCATCTTGGGTTTCGTTCAAAACTGTACGACCGTATGACCAATAAGCATCATAAGTCCAATCATCAAGAATTGTTCCAAGTTTACCAGTTGAGCCAGCAGTTAATTGCCAAACGTCAAAATTATTGTCACTTGCACGTGGTCCAAGAACGTTGAAACGTTTAGAGAATGGAATTGGTGCAGTAGCATTTGTACGAGCCGCAGCAAGTGCTTTTGCAGCAGATGACAAGAATGGATTTGTTACTGGAACAGTGAAGCCAGTTGAACCTGATGCTGGTGTTGGTGCCAACGCAGAATCTGCATTGTAATTAGTGAACATCATTGTTGCATAAGGTTTGAAATAATCATTCAATTCGTAATTTACGCTTGAATAAATATTCCAACGTTCCATCGGAAGCACCAACAAATTGTCTGGCTCAAAGTTATATGAGAAGAAATCTGGGTAGAATTTAGTTGCGATATCGCTTGCTGGGCCTTTATAATTAACCGCATCAAAGCCATTACCTGCTGTACCAGTACAGAATAGTGTTCCATCAGGGTTGAAACCAAAACCTGCTTGACCACCTGTAACTTGACATTTACCAGCGCCAAAAATGCCATCAACTGCTGCTTGTGATGGTGTATTTGCACCAAATGACAAAGAGCCACCAGGGAATGAGCCAGTAGAGCTAGATGCTTGTTTAGAGAATTCACGGTCGCCTTTTCCGATAGCATCGCGTTTGTAATAACCAGCAGAAAATACTGCATTACCACGGCCTTCATCAAAATTACCGCCCATTGTAACGCTTGTAGTTGATTGTTTGCCGTCACCTTGTTCGGTAACTGAATATTGGCTATCAATTTCTAAACCGCTAAATTTGCGCTTCATGATGAAGTTTACAACACCTGAAACCGCGTCAGCACCATAAGTAGTAGCCGCGCCACCTGAAATAATCTCAACGCGATCAACCAAAGCACCTGGAATAGTGTTGATATCAACTACACCACCAGATGTAGCACCTTGGCCACGACGACCATTAATCAAACAATGTTACGATTTTCACCTAAGCCACGAAGGTCAAGGAATGCACGACCATTAGAGCTTGGGTTATTTGATTGAGAGCTAAGACTTGGCGTTATTTGTGGCAAAGTATTCAAATATTGTTCAGCTGCCACATAGCCAGAACCAGCAAGTTTTTCATTGCTAATTGTTAAAATTGGGCTTTCCGCAACATTATCTCTTTTTGCGATGCGGCTTCCTGTAATTACAACTGTTTCACCTTTTTTTGCATCAGCATTTTGTGCGAAAGCAGGCGAAGCAAACGCCAAGCCAGAAATCACAGATCCGGCAAGAAGTATGTTACGTAAACTTGTTTCACGATTAATTGGTTTCAATTGAACCCCCTCCTAATTAATTGACGAGAAAAATTCTCGCTAAAGAGGCTAGAAAAACCATTGAGTGTGGTCAAGATTATTATTACAGTTTTGTCATATTACCATAAAATATAGATTATTTGTGATAAATCTACCACAATTAATAATTATTAGAGGATTTTTTTTCTCTCTATGCGAAAATCTTAAAAAATTTATCCAAACGCAAACATTTGAAATAAATCAATATTTATAAATTTAAAAAGTGTTTTTCTTTAAAACTTCCACGCAAAATTTTATTGCTCAATAATCAAAGTTGAAAATGTTTCAAAAAAAAACGGCCCCTAATAAGGGGCCGTTTATCGTAATAATTGTTATTACTAGAATGTTTTTGCAAAACGCGCGAAAAGTGAACGCCCGCGGTAATCATATCCACTATAGTTCAATGAATTACCAATTCTGTAAGTATATGCACTGCTCGCACCAGAAGAAATTGATGGAGGATCTTCATTAAAGATATTGTTTATACCAACAGTCGCAGACCATTTTTTAGGGCTTTCGTAGCGAGCAGAAACCGAATGCAAGGTATAAAGTTCAGTTTTGAACTGATACCCTGATGCATTATTGTCGCCAAGTCCAAACACTATATTGCTATTCATAGCAGATACAGCTTCTAGGAAGTAGTTGAAAGTCCAATCTTTCCACTGATAATTAACAGTAAGATCACCAGTAACTTCTGGATAACGAGTACGACCAACTGCATTGTCGACATCATCATCTGCACTCAATTGGAATGATTGTTCAAACATCCAAGTAGCACGAGCTGTTACACGTAAAGTACCAGTTCCAACGTCTTGCTTATAGCGCATGTTGAAATCCAAGCCTTCAGCAGCCTGAGCAGCAACGTTAGTGTATGGGTCTCTAAATTTAGTTAGATTGCCGTTTCCATCACGGTCATCAACCAAGCCGCAGAATCCACCTTTTGCATTAAATACAGCAGTTGATTCATTGTAGCAAAGAGATAAAATCGAAGTACCGAAATTATCAACTTGGTCATTAACCTCAATACGCCACCAATCAGTTGCGAAGCTGAAGCTACGGCCAGTTAATTCTGGTTGCCATACGATACCCAAAGTTGAAGCTTTAGATTTTTCAGCTTTCAAGCCATCTGTAAGACCTAGTTGTTTAGCTAAATCACCACCTACTTGGAAAACCTCTGGGCCAGCGAAAGCTAACCAATCAGTTACCGGCGCACCAGTAGCAGCAGTCAAAGCAGCAGCACAGTTTTTGTATAGGTTTGAAGTTGGCAATTCATTTTCAAACTCATTACATGGGTCAACAGCAGAGCTATAGAAACCAGATTGGCCACCAAGTTTTTGTTCAAAGATGCCAGGTGCACGGAACGAAGTACCAACAGTACCACGAACTTTAATAGTGCTCACAGGTGTCCAATTCAAGCCTAATTTATAAGTTGAGCTAGAACCGTATGAATCATAGTCAGTGAAACGACCAGACAAGTTAGCTTTTAATTCTTTGATTAAAGGTTTGTTTGCTAACAACGGAGCGTCAATCTCAGCAAAAGCTTCAGACACATGGTCTTTACCTTTAGTAATGCCAGATTTTGTTAGGTTGTAAGCATTGCCATTTTGCATTTCGATTGGTGGTGTATCATTTAGATCATCCCAACGGAATTCTAAACCAACCGCAGCGCTTACTTTACCAGCTGGCAAAGTGAACAAGTCACCATCAAGAGCTAATTGAGCAGTAGTTTGTGTGTAATCTGTATCACCAGAAATATCACCAAACAACCAAGCTCTCAAATCAGCAGGAATATTACCAGACATTGCAGCATCAGTTAACAAATTAGCAGGAATACAACCAGCGTTTGGATTTGTAACGTTAACACGGCAAGTATATGAATTTCCTGCGCCAATAGTGCCAGTTGGGGCAGCCACTACCAGATTAGCAGGTGTACCAGTAGGAGCAACAACTAAATCAAATGACTGATACAAATGCGCTTTATTGAAAGAGCCAAAAGTATAAGCACCAGTTGATTTTGAATGCAACAAGTTCAAGTCATACTTCCAATTTTTATAAGGAAGATCACCTTTGATACCTACAGAAGTTCTGTAATAATCAACTTCGCTGCTTGTTTTTGAACGACCCCAATAAATTAATGGGTTAATCGCATACGCACCAATCGCAGCTAAAGCAGTTGGGAAGAATGGATTATCGTCTGGATAGCCAAAGCTAGAAATTCCATAGTGGTAACCTAATGGTTCAGCACCCAAAGGATCAAGTGACAATTGGCGGCTGCTGTTATTCTCAGACTCACGGTGAGAATACATGAACTCACCATATAATTCAGCGTTACCTAAAGCGCGCAAATCATATGAGCCATTCAAATAAGCATTGTATGTTTTAACTGGAGAATAAATATCATCCTCTAGTTGGCCAGGGTTAGCTTGTGGGCGAAGCGCCAATGCATCAACGCGTTTAAGGCCGTTCAAATTCAAACCACCTGCAACAGTTGTAGGATCAACATTATAGCGACGAGCCGCGCCAAAGAAGCCTGAAACAACCATATAATCTTGTGCGATACCGCCGCCGCCAGTTACACCAATTGGGAAACAACGTGGGGTGCCATCAAGGTTTGCAACACCCAAAAAGGCACGTGTTACAGGGTTATATCTATTGTCCGTAGGGCAACGTGACCAATCACGATCACCAACCAATAAAGCTTTAGTTTCATTATATTCTAAAGAACCAGAAACTTGGAAATTATCGCCAGTTTTACCAGTTACTAATGAAGCACTATATTGTTCAGCGCCGCCATCAAAAGTTTGATCGGTGAAAGCTTCAAGAGTTGTATCGTTAATGCCACGACGTGTAATGATGTTAACAACACCAGCAACCGCATCAGAACCATAAACTGAAGAAGCACCATCTTTAAGAACTTCGATACGGCTTACGATAGAACTAGGAAGTGTATTGATATCCGCAGGAGCAACTTGTCCGCGAGTACCAGCAGGAGCCAAACGACGACCGTTCAACAAAACTAGCGTTCTAACAGCACCAAGACCACGTAGAGAAACTGTGTTTGCACCAGGTCCACCCTCAGTTACAAAGCCCAAAAACGCGTTATTAACCTGTGAAGAACCAGAAGTTACAGCAGAACTTTGCAATACTTCAGTTGTTGTAGCAGTACCTGCAAGAATTGCTTCATCGCGAGTAATTACTTCGATAGGTGAGGATGAGTTAAACTCATCACGTCTAATACGCGAACCTGTGATTACAACAACTTCGCTAGCAGTATTCTTTTTCTCTTCTACTTTAGGCTTTTCTTCACTTTGCTTTGCATCTTGCGCATACGAAAAACCGCCTACAAATGTAGCGCTAATAGCAGCCGCTACAAAAAAACTAGTTTTAAGCAACTTATTTTTAAATTGTTTCATACTAAAAATCCTCAAATACTCGGACATAATACACTTAAGGTATAACGCCTTAATATAACGAAAAACAAAACCGAAGCCATTCTTTTAAACAAGGAAAAGCTGCACGATAAATGTATTCACGCATTGGAAACACTATTAAGGTTGATTCAACTTAACGCAAGCAATAAATCTTACAGAAAGTTTATTTTCGGTGATATTTAATGAAAAATGTCACATTTTTGGCACAAAACTGCATTTTAATTCAGTTAATAAGCAATTTTATTTTTATATAAAATTGGTGAAAAAGCCTCAAACTACAATTGCGAAAATAAATTTGCATTTAAAAAGCTCATTTTGACGCTGTGCTACAGGTCACTGACCGTGTGTCTTTGATATTTACAATTGAAAAATATAATCTTAGTGTTTTTCAAAATTTGTATGATTATTCAAACAAACAGGTATCGGGAGAATAAAATGGGGTTAAAAACTAAGGTTTTCTTTGCATCGTCTGTTGCACTTTTAACCATGATTAGCAGCTCAGTTACTGCGCAAAATGCGGCAGAAACAAAGCCAGCAGGAATAAAAATTCCAACACTTGATGAATTGGCAAAAAATCCAAAATTCTCTTCTTTTACAGTATCGCCGAACGGCAAATATTTTGCAGCCATAGAAAAAAATGGTGAAAAAACACAAATTCTAGTTTGGGAAACTGATAACCTTTCAAAAGCGCCTAATGTAATTGGCACTGCAGTAATGAAATTTACCTATGTTTCCTTTATCAAGGATGGCGTTTTAGTTGTTGGTGCATATCAACCATTTGACTATCGATTTGATTCTGTAATCAAAACTTTTATAGGTAAAACACTAATTACGGATATTAATGGCTCTAAGTGGCTTGACCCATTGCCATTACCGACACCAAAATCAAATACTGATGCCATCGAACAAGCAGGTTCTAGTGCGTCAATTTTGGATTCTTTGGTAAATGACCCTGACCACGTATTAATGGTAAATAATTACGGAGTAGATTCTGGTGATATTTACAAAGTTAATATCAGGAACGGAAAAGCAGAAAAAATTCAACGTGCTACTGAAAAAACTGCGGGCTACCAAACTGATTTAGAAGGAAATATTCGTGCGCGCTCTCGTGGTGATGTTGATAGCACTGGTGCGTATTTTGCACTTGAATTTAAAAACGATAAAGGTGAGTGGGAAGAACACTTAAGAACATATTCAAAAGACCGAGAACAAGGAAGCATTATTGGATTTAGTAAAGACCCAAACATAGCCTACCTTGCTACAAACCGCGGTCGCGATAAAATTGGCATTTACGAATACAATATTAAAGAAAAGAAAATTGGTTCTGAAATTTTTGCCCATACTTTCTTTGATGCTATTGGCGTAAGGCAAGAGCGTCTGCACGGGCCTAATTTTGGCGCGATATTAGGCTTTGAATATGCGGGCCCAAGAGAGGCAGAGGAGATTGTCGATAAAGAACAAATAGAGCTAGATTTAATTATAAGAAAAGCTTTAAAAATTGAAAAAGACAAGATAAAATTTGTTGACCCTGATACAGGAAATTATGCCAACACAGAATTTGATGTAGACAATTATTACGACATTGTTGCTAGATCTTACGACAGAAACGTTATAATTATCGAAGTTGCGGGACCAAAACAACCGCCTGTTTATTATTTATTGAAAAATAAAAAGCAATTAATGCTACTTGGCCGTGCGCGCCCAGAAATTGATTCAAAATCATTAGGAACAGAAGAATTAGTTTACTATAAAGCACGTGATGGTTTGGATATTCCTGCATTCCTTCATAAGCCAAATCCAGAAATTTACGGCAAAGGTCCTTACCCAACTATAATCCATCCGCATGGCGGCCCTTGGGCGCGCGATCACATGGACTGGGACTGGTCAAACTGGACACAATTACTTACTTCACGTGGCTATGCAGTTTTACAACCTCAATATCGTGCAACTGCCGATGGTTGGGGTAAAAAACTTTGGCTTGCTGGCGACAAGGAGTGGGGCGGCAAGATGCAAGATGATAAGGATGATGGTGCAAACTGGCTTGTCTCGCAAGGAATTGCCGACAAAAATAAAATTGCAATGTTTGGCTTCTCTTATGGCGGCTATGCATCAATGGTTGCATCAATTAGGCCAAATGGAATTTATAAATGCGCAATTGCTGGCGCGGGTGTTTCAAACATTGATACAATTTGGGCGAAATTCTATCAAAACCCATATTTTAGAGAAGCACAAGCACCAACTGTTAAAGGTATGTCACCAGAATTATTTGTCGATAAGATTTCGATTCCAATTCTTGTTTATCATGGTGAACGCGACCAAACGGTTCCAATTGAACAATCTTTGAAATTTGTAAACAAAGCTAAAAAACTTGGCAAACCTATAAAATATCTTCAAATCGCTGATTATGCCCACGGCCCAGCTTGGACAGAAGGCGTAAGAAAAACCGAACTTACCGCGATTGAGGATTTCCTCAATAATGATTGCGGATTTGGAAAAAAGTAGTTTTCTAAAATACAATATGATAAATAGCGCTAAATTATATTAGCGCTATTTTTTTGCCTGTTTTGTGCACAAATATCTTCCTGGGTGGGTGTCTGTTGCATTATCTGACCATCCAGTGACCCTTGGATTAACTAGGTTTCGGCTTGTATAGAAATATACTGGTGCAATTGCATTTTCATCAACCGCAATTTTTTCAGCTTTAAGAATCATTTGTTCGCGCTTGTTGGCATCAACTTCATTATCAGATTGCTTCAGTATCGCATCATATTGTGCGTTGGAATATTTGCCATTATTCATAATGCCAGCCGAAGTTTCGAAATTATATAAGAAGTTGCGGGCATCATCAAAATCGGCAACCCAGCCAGAATCACCAACTTCAAAATCACCGATTCTTAACTTGTCATAGTGAATTTGAACATCTGAACCAATTATCTCAACCTCAACCCATGGCGCAATTTCACGCCAATTTTGTTGCACAACAGGCGCAATTCGTGGATTGTCACCCGAATTTCTGTATCTGAAGCTAAATTTCAAAGGATGATTTGGGCCAAAGCCTGCGCTTTCAAGAAGCTTTCTAGCATTTGTTAAACGTAAAGCGCGGTCGGTATTTTTCCATTCTGGTATTGATTGTCCTGAATGATAATTATTTATTCCTGGTGGAACAATCGAATATGCAGGCGTTTGACCACCTTTAAGAATTTTATCAGTTATGAATTCACGATTAATTGCCATGGATAATGCGCCACGAACACGCACATCATCAAATGGTTTTTTGCTTACGTTAAATACATAAAATGTTGTGGCAACATATGGTGCAACGCGCGCAAAACCCGGCAATGTATGGTTTAATTCTTCAAGCCTTGTTCCAGAGAAACTAGTTTGTATGTCGTATTTTCCAGTTTTGATTCCACGTTCTGCTGCGGCATCATCTTGGGTCGGATAATAAAACATTTCGTTTAAACAAACATTTGTTTCATCATAAAAATTTTTATTTTTAATTACGCGAATATAATCATTTGGCGCCCATTCCGTAAGAATGAAAGGGCCATTTGTGACCATATTCCCTGGCTTCAAGAAATCATCGCCAATTTTTTCAATTACGTGCTTTGGTAATGCAACCGCAGTGAAATGCGATAATAACCCTGGCAAATATGGCGCAGGATTATTTAGCGTTATTTCAAGCGTTTTATTATTAATTGCGCGAACCCCAAGTTGGTCTGGCGCTAATTTGCCTTCGAAAACTGCTTGTGAATTTTTTATAAGAAATAATAATGAGGCATATTGCGCAGGCGGTTTCATGGTAAATAAACGACGCAAAGAAAATACAAAATCGTCCGCACTTACGGCAACACCATCCGACCATTTTGCATCACGCAATTTGAAAGTCCAAACCAATCCGTCTGTACTTACTGACCATTCACTGGCAAGCCCTGGGATGGGTTTTCCATCTTTGTCAGAAGTTGTAAGGCCAACGAATAAATCAGTAAGGATTCGTCGTTCCCAAGCGCCAGATGCTTGATGCGGATCTAAAGATAGAGGTTCGCCACTATTTCCAATATGAAGAATATGCGCGCCGTCTGTATCCTCTTTTTTACTACACGAAGAAAATGAAATAGCACATGTTGCGCCAAGACCCAAAAGGCCAATAAACTTAATAACCCCGTTTCTTCTATTCATTAGTTTCTCCCGTAGCTTACCAGTTCATTGACTACGATATCGGATATTTTTAATTTGATTTAACCCAATAAACTAACTAAAAAATTTTAAGATATTGTGATAAATCATTTTTTCGCGATTATGCCAGTAAAGGAATAATAATACATGAACGAAGTACTTAGTTTTAGAAAAAAAATAATACTTTTCACTGGATTTTCGATTTTTTTTGCGCCTGCATACGCTATGGCGCAGAATGCCAATGCTGAAAAATCACCACTTAGCCCTTTATATGAATGCTCAAAAATAGCGGATAATAATAAAAGGCTTGAATGCTATGACAATAATGTTGCTATGATTGCACAATCTGAAGCAAAGAATGAAATCATCGCTTTAGACACACCAAAAATGGACAAGATTAAATCAGAAGCCTTTGGATTTAAAATGCCAAGCCTGCCTAAAATATTGTCACACAAAATGGAAAAGCCAAGCGTAATAAAAGAAAGTCAAACTTTAATTGTTACGCGTATTGGGCGAAATGCTGGTAAACCTGCTATATTCACCGACAAAGGGCAAATTTGGCAAATTACAGAAGAGGAAGATTTATCGCCTTCTGGCAATGCACCATGGGAAGTTAATATAGAATCCGCAAGTCTAGGTTCATATTTGATGAATTTTAAAGGCTCTAAAAAAGGTTATCGCGTAAAAAGGGTTGAATAATTATCTGTCTTTTGGATCGATAGCATCACGCAAGCCGTCACCAATAAAGTTCAAACAGAATAATGTTATCATCATCGTGACGGCTGGAAAAATCAATAACCATGGCGCAATTTCCATTTCCTTTGCGCCGATTGAAATTAAATTACCCAATGAAGTCATGGGTTCATTAACCCCAAGCCCAAGAAATGATAAAAAGCTTTCCGCCAAAATTACAGCAGGAATTGTAAGCGTTACATAAACAATAACAGGCCCAAGTAAGTTTGGTATAATATGACGCGTGATAATATCCAAAGTTCCAAGCCCCGCAGCGTGTGCAGCTTCAATATATTCTTTTTTACGCAATGAAAGCGTCTGACCCCTTACAATTCGCGCCATTGTAAGCCATTCAACCGCGCCAATTGCCACGAATATAAGAATTATATTGCGCCCAAAAACAACCATCAAAATAATAACAAAAAATATGAATGGTAATGCGTATAAAATATCAACGATACGCATCATTATTGCATCAACTTTGCCGCCAATAAAACCCGCAATCGAACCCCATGCCACACCGATTGTAAGCGACACCATTGTTGCAACAATTCCCACCGCCAGTGAAATTCTTAGGCCGTATAGAAGGCGAACAAATAAATCGCGCCCCTGTTGGTCCCCGCCAAAAATATGCCAATTTTTCAAGGTTGGCGGTGCCATTACCAAATCATAATCAACAGTATCATATTTATGTGGCCAAAATAATGGCCCAAAAATTGCCAATAAAACAAGAAAACCAAGAACATACATGGAAATTACGGCTGCCTTATTGCGAAATAATCTTACGCGCGCATCATCCCATAATGACCGACCCGCAATTGCCGATTTTTCCATCAATTTTGCATTTTCATTTGGTGTTGAAATAAGGCTCATTCGTAGGTCACTTTTGGATCAAGAATGCCATATAAAATGTCGGCAATTAAATTTAAAATAATAATCAATACGGCATATAAAATAACAACCGCCATAACGACTGGATAATCACGTTGTAGCGCAGAAGTTACAAAATTTCGTCCAATCCCCGGCAATTGAAACACATTTTCAATCACAACAGAACCAGTAATTAATGCCGCACATGCAGGACCAAGATATGACACCAAAGGCAAAAGCGCGGCGCGCATTGCATGGCGACTTAAAACCCAAATTTCAGGCAATCCTTTTGCACGTGCTGTTCGCACAAAGTTTGAACCCAATACCTCAATTGCCGATGCCCTAACAAGGCGCGAGATAATTGCAATCTGCGGCAGCGCAAGCGTTATTACAGGTAAAGTCATGGTTTCAATTGTCATATGTCCCAAATCAAGACCCGCAGTTGGCAACCAGCCTAAATGAACCCCAAAAACCAGTGATAAAATTGGGCCTGTTACAAAAGTTGGAATACAAATTCCCGCCATTGCAATCGCCATAATTGAATAATCTTGTGCTTTATTTTGATTAAGTGCCGCTATAAGGCCAAGTGGCACACCAATAAAAAGTGCCAAAGTCAGTGCACTTAGGCCTAAAACAATAGATTTTGGAAAGCCAGAAGCAATAATTTGGGTTACACTTTGATCCTTATAAATAAGGCTTGGCCCCAAATCTAAAGTGAAAAGACCTTTTAAATAATCAAAAAACTGAACCGATAATGGCTTATCAAAACCATAATGCGCCATTATCATAGCGCGTATTTCCGCCGACATCGCGCGTTCAGAATCAAAAGGAGAGCCAGGCGCTGCCCGCATTAAAAAGAATGCGGCCGCAATAATAATAAATATCGTTGGCACGGCTATTAAAAGCCGTTTTATTGTGTACGAAAACATATTCCCCCAACGTTTCAAAATTCTGAAAGTGGCAAGCTAATCAGATTTTCAAATTTGAAAAGTATGGTTTTCAGTTTTAATGTAAAAAATTGAAAAATAAAGCAAAATTTTATTAAAAATTACAAAAGTATCAAATAATGCCGCGCTTATAGACGCATGAATAAAGATTATTATCAATTACTACACGCCCACCACCCGCAATGCGTGACGAACGTCTTGCAACATAGGGCCCCGGTTTGTTTACCCGCCACTTTTGTGGGCTTGGCAAAATTGCGGCAAGTCTTGAAGCCTCACCAAGGCTTAAATCCTTAGCGTGTTTATTGAAATAATATTTTGAAGCAGCTTCAACGCCAAAAACGCCATCCCCCATTTCGGCAACATTCAAATAATCTTCCATTATTTTTCTTTTGCCCCATAGGGTTTCGATTAAAACCGTAAATCCCGCCTCAAAACCCTTACGAACATATGAGCGCGCAGGCCATAAAAATACGTTTTTTGCGGTTTGTTGGGAAATTGTTGACGCACCGCGTAATTTTTTACCTTGCGAATTTGCTTTTGCCGCGCGTTTCATTGCTTCAAATTCAAAGCCATTATGTTGGCAAAAGCGCGCATCTTCGGCTGCAATAACAGCCGCCACCATGCTTGGGTTAATTTTATTGATTGAAACGGGATGATAGCGAATTCTATCGCCTTCAAATGCGCGTTGCACCATTAAAATTGTAAATGGGACGGGCAAAAATCTAAGCAATAATACCCAAAGCACAAGGCCGATAATAAAATAACCAAATAATTTAAAAAGCCCAATTTTCTTTTTTCGCTTGGCACGTCTTTTTTTTAATTTTGGTTGTGAAAATGGTTCAGGATTTGTAACCTTTTCAGGTTCAGCAATTTGTTCTTCTAATTGTTCTTGTTGAATATCAGTCATTATTGCTTAACTTTGAAATGGCGAAACGGGCGGCGGCTATTACACCATCATCTTCATCGTGCAAAAAGTTTTTCACATATTCAATATATTTTTTTTCATTTGAATTGCCAATTGCAATTAAAACATTACGCCTAAAGCGTTTTATTCCAATTCTTTTGATTGCGCTTTTGCGAAATTTTTCACGAAAACTTTCCTCATCTAACGCCAATAAATCTAATAAAGGTGGATTATCGGCAATTTCGCGTGGTAAAAATGCGCCCTCCTCCGTTGGCTTTGCAAATTTATTCCACGGGCAAATTGCAAGGCAATCATCACAACCATAAATATGATTGCCCATTTGCCCCATTGTTTCATCATCAATAGGCCCATTATGCTCTATGGTTAGATAGGAAATGCATTTTCGCGCATCCAATTTATATGGCGCAATTATTGCCCCCGTTGGGCAAATATCAATGCAAGAAGTGCAATTTCCACAATGGTCAATTTCGGGGTCATCATTTTCAAATTCATTCGCCACCAAAATCACGCCCAAAAATAAATAAGACCCAAATTCGCGCGAAACCAAATTTGTATGTTTACCCTGCCAGCCCATGCCCGCACGCTGTGCAAGTGGTTTTTCCATTAAGGGGGCAGTATCGACAAAGACTTTAACTTCACATTTTAATTCGCGGTGAATTTCACCCGCCAAAACTTTAAGGCGTTTTTTGATTAAATCGTGATAATCATCATTTTTCGCATAGCATGAAATATTGGCATTATCTGGCTTTTCAAGTGCCAAAAGCGGGCTTTCATTTGGTGCATAATTTGTACCCAAAACAATTGCCGAAATTGCCCCGTCCCACATATTATTTGGGTGGATGCGCCGCTCTTTGGTTGTTTCCATCCATTCCATTTGACCATGAAAATTATTGGCAACAAACTCCTTAAGCCGAATACCTGCGTCCCAATTATCGCGAACATCGCAAAAATAAGCGCAATCAAAACCAATTTCCTTGGCGCGGGTTTTTATGATGGATTGATTGAAAGCCAGTTTCATATTTTAAAAATCAATCTCTTTATAATATTCGGGCGGTGCAATACCAATAAAGACATCGTTTAAAATTGGTGCAAAACTTGGGCGTTGTTTTAGGGTCCTATAATATGATTTTGCGCCTTTTTGTTTATCCCATGAAATTAAATCAAGATAATCAAGAATTGAAATCTGTGCACCCATTATAAAATCCGCCAGTGAGATTTTATTACCAATGGCATGACCTGAAACAATGGTTTGCCGTCCAATTATATCCATAAAAACCGCCGTTTCTTCGCGAATTTCACGCAAAATTTGGGTTTCAGGCGGGCCAGTACGATATTGAACCTTATATACTTTTTCGGCCAATATTTTTTGCAATAATGGCATAAAATCACCCAATAATTCGTAACAATAAGCACGAACCTCTGCCCGCTCTACCGGCCCTGATGGGAATAATGGCGGGGATGGTAGGATATCTTCAATATATTCAAAGGCCGCCATTGGTTCTTTGATAATACAGCCATTGCCATACATATCATCGATTAATAAAGGCGTGCGCCCACGATTATCAATTGCCAAAAGATTTGGCGGATCTTCAAATTGTGGCACTTCGACAATGTGAATATGGGCACGCTTTTCCATAAGCGCCACAATCATTGCACGCGATAAAACATCAAAAAAGCGTTTATGGATAATTATCATTATCCCACTTCTTTAACGCGATTTTTTAAACCTTCAAGACAGGTTGACGTAAAATGGTTTTTAGTTTTTCAGGCGCACATTTGCGCGGGTCAGAAATATAGATTTCATGATGAAGCCCACGCATTTTAAATCCATTTTGCGGGATGAATTCATCATGCATTTTTGCCAAAACTGGCGCTTCATCATCATAAGAACCAATATGAAGAATTTGCACACATAATCCTTCATCAATAGTCTTTAATTCAACTTCATTAAGCTTTGGATTTGGTTTTCTATTTTTGGTTTGTTCAAGAATTAAATCGAAATCATCTTCATTAATCCAATCGGGTTGCCAAATAAGCATTTCCCATTTCCACTTTTCTTTATTTCGCGTGATAAAATCATTCATATCATCGGCCCACCATAGGCCTTCCAATGGGCCAACCACATAATCTTTTTGATATTTTTTCTTGGAATGAAATTTTAAACCATAAGAAAGCGAAAATAACGCACCAATGCATTGGGCATAATCATCATTATTATTTGGATTACCCTGCCCCTTTATTGATAGGAATTGCAGCTTTGGAATTTCGATAATTTCATATTGTTTTATGGGATTATAAGCAGATTTATATAATTTCTTTGGATCAATTTTTTCCATTTTTCACCTCATACCCATTTTTAATCTATATTATGGTCAGGATGTGTCAGCATTATCATCATTTTGCTTCGCACCCGCAATATGACAAAAATGCGCATAGGCATTGTGATTTTGAAATTTGCCACTATTTAGAAGGAAATAAATTATAAACCTTGAGGTTATTATGTTTTCAACCCCTATTATAGCACAAGCTGCTGGCGCAGCGGCTGCCGCGCCTTCTGGCCCTATTGGTATTATTATGAACCTTTTGCCGATGGTGGCAATTTTAGTTGTTTTTTACTTCCTTCTTATCCGCCCACAACAGCAAAGAATGAAGGCACACCAAGAAATGGTAAGCCAACTTAAAAAAGGTGACACTGTTGTTGCCGCTGGCGGCCTTATTGGCAAAGTAAAATCTTTAAGCGACACCGAAGTTACTATTGAAATTGCACCAAATGTGGCAATTAAAGTTGTTCGCGGCGCAATTTCAGAAGTTCGCGGCCCAACCATCATCCCACCAGCAAATAACGCCTAAAAATAGGGGATTTAATATTGTTAAGCGTTTCACGTTGGCGTTATATTGCCGTTATTATCGTTACATTATTGGGAATAATTTGGGCATTTCCAAATGTTCTTTCGCCGCAAATGCGCGAAAAAATCCCAAAATTCTTGCCGCATAATGCAATCAATCTTGGCCTTGACCTTCAAGGTGGTTCACACCTTTTATTCGAGGTTGATAAGGATACGGTTTTCCGCCAACGTCTTGAAACTGTCGCTGATGATATTTCAAATTCTCTACGCGGGATTGAACGCAATTCAGATTCAAAAGAGCGTTTACCTGCGATTGCCTTTTCTGGTCGTTCGGTTTCCCCTGATGGTCAAAGCGTAAAAGTAAGCATCACGAACCCACAAGATTTGGGCGAAGCGCAAAAACGCATTGCAAAGCTTGGGAACCCTGTTGATGGCGTATCCGGACAAGTTTCGACAAGCGACATTGCGCAAAGCGTAAATGGAACTGAAATAACCGTTTCTTTGACCGAAGAAGCAAAAATTTCGATGACACGCCGTGCAGTTACCCAATCTGTTGAGGTTATACGTCGCCGTATCGATGAAACAGGCACAAAAGAGCCATCAATTACACGCCAAGGCGCGGATAGAATTGTGGTTCAGGCACCGGGTGAATCTGATCCTGAAAAGCTTAAAAAATTGGTTGGTCAAACTGCAAAACTAACCTTCCAAATGGTTGATAGCAGCGTTTCAATCGATGAAGCGCGCGCGGGCCGCGTTCCACCTGGTGAAGTTGTTTTACCACAAGATAACCCTGCGGAACCTTTTGTTTTGGTTAAACGCCGCGCAATGGTTTCGGGTGAAAATTTGGTTGATGCGCAGCCAACTTTTGACCAACAGCGCGGCATCCCTGTTGTAAGCATTCGTTTTGATGGCACAGGTTCACGCCTATTTGGACGTGCAACAACCGAAGGTGTTGGCAAAAGATTTGCAATCGTTCTTGATGATAAGGTAATTTCTGCACCTGTTATTAACGAACCAATCGCGGGTGGTAATGCGCAAATTTCGGGTAATTTCACGCTTGAAAGCGCGACAGAA